>CACYKP010000010.1 GCA_902775025.1 uncultured bacterium
CAATACTTGGAGGGCCACCTCCTGGGAAGATAGCTCGCTGCTAGCATCTATTTTAGATAAAAAAGAAATCGGTTGGACAATCGGTTTCTTTTTTTTTGTGTGTGCGGTACGTCGCACCCTACGTTGCTATTGTAAATGGTGTTGGTGGAGCAAGCTCTACGCTACTTCCTCATATAATATGTATTGGATTAAAATCTGACCTATTTTTAGAAAGTTATGTAGTTTGTAGTGTGCATTTCAATGGAGTGAAATAATGTTTTAAATTCTATTTTGCGTTAAAATCACGCTACTATTTAGTGTTGAGTAATATTCCAATAAAATTATTTACCCCTTTGACTTTTAACTTTTTATTATTAATCATCTAAATAGATGTGTTTAAAATAACGCACATGCCTCATAATTATAATGTGAGAATATATTATGCCCTTTAGATACAGATTAGAAAGTATATTAAAAGTACGTATTCGAAAAAAAGAAGCTCAACTTATAGAAGTGCAAAAAGCTCAACAAGCTGTATTTGAAGCGGAAGAGAACATTAGAAAAAATGAGGCAGAAATACGCCAAACTATCCAAAACAAAAAATCTGCAGATTTTCGTATGATGGAATATTACGATAACTATTTACATCATCTCTGGGATAAAGCTGAAGTTTTGGAGCAAGAAAGGAAACGTTTACAAGCAATTTTAGAAGAAGAACAACAAAAGCTCGTTAAATGTGAACAGGAAGTTAAGGTTGTAGAAAAGCACAAGGAAAAACAGAAGGAAGCATATCTTGAAGAAGAAAAAAAAGCCGAATTAAAGCAATTTTCGGAAATAGGTGTTCAGAGATTCTATATTCATTCAAGAGAAGAAGCTGAAGAACAAGAATTGATAGAACAATTAAATAATACTGATTCAGAATATGATAAAAGGATATAAATTATGAATATTACTAATTCAAAATCAATAAATGTAAATTCTGCTGATAGTTCAGCTATAAAAAACAATTCTATACAGAAAGATAATAACGATGCAAAATTTTCTGATGAATTAAAAAATATTTCTAAAAATGAAAAAACAATTGAAGATAAAAATGATAAAGAATTAAAAGAACCAAAAACAAAAGAAGAATGCAAATCTGCTCAAAAAAAAATAAAAACAGAAGACTTACAAACTGAAAACAACCAAACTGAAAATATAAAAACTGAAAACGCTGACAAAGTTGATGATAATATTAACGAAGCGTTAAACGGTTTAAATGATACTCTAGGCGAATTAAATAGGCTCAGTCAAAAAGATGAATTGTATACCGATGTTTTAAAGCAAAATAGTCAAATTGACGATAATAAAAAATATGAGGATTCCGGTTTGATAGACAATAATATGAATATACAAGAAACTCCCGATAAACTTAACTTGCAGGCTGGTATGAATATGAATTTTGATAGTAACGGTCAGCCTTTTGCTGAATTTGTTAAACAAAACAACAAAAAGGATGCATTAAGCGCCTCCGCAAAAGAGTTAGCGGAAGAAAAATCAATAATGTCAACAATGGAAGAAAATATTGCTATCGCTAATAAAAATATGGCATTAGATAAAACAAAAACTGTAGAAAATGAGCATGGTGTTCATAAAATTGATAAGAAATCGAATTTGGTTGTTGATACAGTCGTAAGTTATGATAGAGTAATCATGGATAAAGCTGATGTTGAGTTTTTTGCAAATATTGTAGAAAATGATATTTTAAATTTAAATGATATTCAAGGAGCAGAAAAATCTTCCCGTGTTTCAAAGGCTTTAGCCGATTTGTTAGCAAAATCAATGAATGATAATAAACCGGTAAGAATAGATTTTGACAATAACATTTCTGTCATTATAAAGATAGATAGAGCAGGAAAAATATCAGCAGATTTTCTTCCGAGTTCTCAGGTAGCAGAAGCTTATTTAAAAGAAAATTTACCTCTTTTAAGACAGCGATTTGATGACAGTAACATTGACTATAATGAATTAAATCAACGACAAAGAAAACAAGATAACCAAGAAAATAGAAAGAAGGAACGCAAAGATGAATGATCTTTACACAACCGCAATTAATACTCAAAAAGCAACAAATCGCTGGATGGATATTCTTGCAGAGAATATGACAAATGTTTACACTCCCGGCTATAGAGAAAATAAAGTTACTTTTAAAACTTTTCTGGGTGGAGCAGTAATTGATAATAATATAAAAAACCAAGATCAAGGTAAATCAACTCCCGGAACATCAAATGAGAATTTGTTCTTAGAAGGCAAAGGCTTTTTTATGATAAGAACTCCTGAAGGAAACGTTTCATATACAAGGCTGGGTGAATTTACATTTGACGGTGAAGGTGTATATAGAGCAAAAAACGGTTCTACTGTACAAGGATATATCCTTAATGACAAAGGTGAAATAATGTCAGGAACAAAATCTATTAGTGCTGATTTGTATGAAGAGACTGCATTAAAAGGTGGTGCATTAAGTATTCCTACAACTAATATAAAATTATGGATAGATCCAAACAACGGAAAATTTTTAGGCAAATATGATGAGTATGAAATAAAAAATGACGGAACTATTTATGGTAAAGCAGATGGCGGAAATCGTTCAGTTCCTTTGTATAAAATTGCAACTGCAAATTTTCACAACCCGAATGGTTTGTTTGATATTGGAAATGGAATTTTTGTAGAAACTCCCGAATCAGGAAAACCTGTAATAGGCAGGGGTGAAATCCGCTCAGGTTTGTTGGAACAAGCAAATACCGATTTCAAAGCTAATATATCCAATTATCAAGAAGCTAAGGTTCAAATGGAATTGGTTAATGCTTTAATCAAGTCTAATAAGCAATTGCTGCAATCGGCAATGGAGATGGCTACCCAATAGTATAAGTAATATAAATAATAATTTTTCATATTAGTTAAACTCCGTTTAAGGAATTAAGCAGCCGCTTGATTCCTTTTATTTTTTATTGTTGTATATATTATTTTAAGTGGTATAATTTTTCTGTTAAAAACGAAGGAGAATATTTATGTTAAAAAGTCTTTCTTATATTTTCAGAGATAAAGCATTTTTTAAACATTTTTTTATATTATTTATATTTGTGTTTACATCTAATTTTCTTACAAATTTATCAGGCGTTTTGGACTCTGTATTAGGTAAGTATTCAATATGGTACAATATAGTACTTATAGCAGGTTATATAGTAATGTTCATACCATATGGTTATAGTATGGAACTTTTAAAATTAAATCTAAAAGATAAAGAAGGATTAAATGCATTAGAATTGAATGTATTTCAAAATTTTAAAGATGGTTTTAGGGTTGTAGTTTCAAGTTCTATTTTAGTTTTAAGTGTATTAATATTATTTGTAATATTAGGATTTATAAGCAAGCTATTATCTGATAAATTCGGTATTATGGGTACATCATTTGTGTTTACGTTTGTATTCTTAATCTTTTTAATAATATCATTTCTTATGATAGCAATGTGTTGCAGATACGTAATAAAGCCAAGTTGGTTGAACTTTTTAGATTTAAAATCCGCAGGGTTATTAATTAATAATAATGTTGCTCAATATTTCAAGGTTTATGCACTATCAGCATTATTAATTATAATGCTATGTGTTATTACAATATTTTTAACAATAGTTTTAACAAAAATAGGCTTTTCAGGTTTTGTATTATATAATATTTTAGTTTCATTGTTGTGGACATATTTAACTTTTGTATTTGCAAAATTATTTGCTTATGCAGTTGATGTTGACAAAATATAAAAAATAAATCTAAGGTATAAAAATGTTAAAAAGGTACGGAGAATAGAATGATTAATATCGACTTTCTAACTATTCGTGCTTTTTTTATTGAAAATATCGATTTTATAATAGGTTCAAGATTGCAGAAAATACAACAGCCTTCAAGGCGGGACTTTATATTGTCATTAAGGAACAATGGAGAATCTCGAAAACTCTATATTAATATTTTTCCTCAAATTTATCACTTGTGTTTTATGAGTAAAGAGAATGAAGAGAGAAGAAATATTATAATTCCTCAAAAGCCTCCAATGTTTTGTATGTTGTTAAGAAAGTATTTGGAGGGTGCAAAGATTGCAGATGCTTTGGCGGTAGAAGGTGAACGTATATTAGAACTGCATTTTGAAACTTTTGATGAGCTTTCACAAAAAAGGTTGTTGTGTTTAGCAGTTGAGCTTATGGGGAAGCATTCAAATGTTATTTTATATGATAAAGAATCTTCTGTAATTGTTGGCTGTGCTCATAATGTAGGTTCAGAAAAAAGTCGATACAGAGAACTCCAAGGCGGATTAAAGTATGTATATCCCCCTAAAGCTGAGGTTAATTTATCAAATGAATTAAAAAAACAATTTCATGATTTTAATAATGAAAAAATAAACGAATATTTGTCTAAAACGGAATTTTCTCCTGCTATAAAAAATGACAGATATACATTGTTTAAGGAACTGATAGAAGGTTCTGTAGAGCAATCTTCCGTAAATGCTATGATTGATAACTATTATTCTGCAAAACAAGAAGAAATTAATGTAATAGCAGAAAAAAATAAACTTATAGAAATCGTAAATAGCAGATTAAAAAAAACAAAAAATTCTATATCAAAAATATCAATGTTATTAAAAAAACGGGATAATTCAGATAAATACAAGTTATATGCAGATTTGTTGACTGCAAATTTGTATTTGAAACAAGATTATAAAAAAAACATAGAGTTATTCGATTATGTAAATAATACAAATGTGGTTGTAGAGCTTGATGAAACAAAAACCTTAAATGAAAATGCGCAAAGGTATTATAAACTTTATACAAAATCAAAAATTACAAAAGAAAAATCGGAAGAAATGCTTGATAATTTGAATATTGAGCGTGAATATCTAGAAAATATTTTGTACAGTATTGAGCGTTCAATTAATATCAAAGAACTTGAGGATATTAAAATAGAGCTTGGAGTCGAGGAAAAATCTAAAAAGAAGCAAGAAAAACCTGTTGTGGAAAAAGTTCAGGTGAAAGGTTTTGATGTTTATATAGGTAAGAATAATAAGCAAAATGATTATATAGTGTCAAAATTGGCTAAAGATGAAGATTATTGGTTTCATACAAGATTGTGTGCCGGCTCACATGTTCTTCTTAAAACAAATGGAGTCGAGCCAACCGAGGATGTTTTGTTTGAATGCTGCAAACTTGCACGAGAATATTCTTCTGCCTATCAGCCATCAAAGGTCGGTGTTATTTATACTTTGGCTAAGAATTTAAGAAAGCCTCCTGCTTCACCATTAGGGTATGTTACATACAAAAACGAAAAAGAAGTTTTGGTATAGATGTAATAAATAGGCAAAGTGGTAAAGTGTAAATAAAGGTGATGTTATATAATGAATAATACTTTCAAAGCAATATCCGGAAACTGTTTGTATATAAGTCTCTCATGCTAAAGATACTTATCTAACAGTTTCTTATATAGATTTTGCAATATGGATATATGAGTGTGATAAACTTACTCTTTACATTATGAATTAGATGAACGTCATGCTTCTTACATGTTTGATGTTATTACACATCAATGAAAAAGAGCATTTATAAAGACAGAAACTATTTTACCCCAAAAAGAAAATTAAAAATTATCAATCTACCCAGTCATAGTGATATTGTTTTTGGTATTCTGTATATTTTCTTAAATCACCATCTGATTTTGCTTGCTCATATGAAAATCTGTCCATAGTGCCGCTAAAGACTTCATCTTTATCAACTTTGTTATTTCCGTTAAAATCTATTGCATATTCACTTTCACCTTGGATATAGTCAAACTTATTTAAGCCGGACTCTTCTTTTGATATCGTACAATACATTAAATTCCCTTCAAAAATAATAGCACAAGAAAATTTATTGTTTCCGTAGTGATCCGTTTTAATTTTTTCCCTAAAAGCATTTCCTTTTACTCTGCTTTGACCTTTACCAAAAAAAGTATACGCGCTTTCATATTCATCTTTTTTTGAACTATTATTCGGCTTTGCATTATATTTCACTTTAAACTCTTCTATTTTTGCATTGTAGCTGCCGAATTCCATACCATAAAGTTCGCTTCCCATAAAAAACTCCTATTTTATCTTAAATTCCCTACATATATAAAAAGAGTTTTTTATTAAAAATTGCTTTTTTTTTACAATTGTTTACAAAGAGAGAAAATATTTGCACATGATAATAATTTTTACAGAGTATATCACAATTATTCATCAAGTTTTTTTACTATTCCGTTAGGATACAGCTTAACGAGAAAACCTGTTTCATCAACATCATATACCCAATCACCATCTGTTTCTTCATTAAAAAATTCATAAGGATCCTGCTCGTTATAATGTAAGTTACTTATACTGTCCGTGCTATATTTTGAGGACTTTTTTATAACGTTTCCTGTAGCTATAGATATGTTTGCTTTTGCATCATAAACCTTATTTTTTGTTTTATTATCATTTTTTGTTTCTATATTTGATGCATAAACAAATGTATTATTGTCATTATTTTTATTAAAATCTTCAGTATAACATGAAGCTTTTGATGTGCTGATAATTCCTGATAAAAATGCTGCTCCCAATAATACTTTAGGTGTAAATGTTACTTTCATTGCTATTTTACCTCACCATGCGTAATTTATATAATCATATTTTATCACATAATATTTGTCTTACAATAGCTTTGCAAGTAAAATCAGTAAAATATATTAATATATTAAATTATTTGTTAGATTAATAAATAATTATCATTAATGTTTTGCACAAATGTTTTTTTATAACTTTTAGGTATTGTTACAAAAACATATTCTGTTTTCTTTTTTAGACCGCTTAAGCCTATAACTGAATCATCTTTACCTAAGTTATCTTTAACAAAGTTAAATAGATTTTGAATACTTTTTTCCATAAATACTGTCCTTTCTTGCTGTTTGTGTGATATAATAACATTGTTGTATTAATGAAAAAAATATAAATGTCAAAAAATGTATGTAGGATTTACTAATCCGAGAATATAAGGAGATAACAAATGGAAAAAGTTACAAAAGATATGGGAATTATTGAAATTGTACAAGCACATCCTGAAGCAGCAATGGTATTTCAAAAATACGGTATGGGTTGTTTAGGTTGTGCAGCAGCTAGATTTGAAAACCTTGAAGCAGGTGCTAAAGTTCACGGATTCGATGCAGACCAAATGGTTGCTGAGATTAATGAACTAATCGGCGCATAGGGTAGGGTAAATACAAGTGTGATTTTATCCTAGAGGGTTGAACAATTTGAACATTTCGATTCAATTCGATATCCCCTCACCCTAACCCTCTCCCGCAGGGAGAGGGGATAGTTAACAAACAGGGAGTGTTAAAAACAGGAGAGTTTTATGGTTTTGTGGGAATTTATCGTTATTTGCGGTATTATCTTTATCTTGTTAGAACTGTTTATTCCAAGCATGTTCTTTCTTAATTTTGCATTCGCAGCTTTTGTAACAGCTATTGCATCTTTATTTACCGCAAAATTACTGCCGCTTGTATTAGTATTCTTCTTCTTTTCATTCTTGTCTTTTGCATTCTTAAGACCGCTTCTTCTGAAAAGAAAAGGCAAAGATATAGAAACAGGGGTTAATGACAAATACATAGGTAAAAAAGCTAAGGTTATAGAAGAAGTTTCAGCTAATAATGGTACAATATCTATTTATGATGAAAGATGGAATGCAAGAACTGAAGAAGGTTCAATTATTCCTGTAGGAGCAGAAGTAGAGATAATAAAAAATGACAGTTTAATAATGTATGTAAGACAAATATAGGGTATTGGTTGACACCTCACCCCTACCCTCTCCTCAAGGAGAGGAAGAGTTTTTAAAAGAGAGGAGTTTTTATGATATTTTCAGTATTTTTAATTGTTTTAGCAATACTATTTATTTCTAAAGGTATAGTAATTGTCCAACAAGCAGAAGTTGTAGTTATTGAAAGACTTGGAAAGTTTGATAGAGTGTTGGAATCAGGATTTAACTTTATTATTCCAATACTTGAAGCACCTCGTGCTATTGATTGGAAAACTACAAAAAAAGGATTTGACGGACAATCCTATTCTTACATTGAAAAGAAAACTCGTATTGACTTAAGAGAAGCCGTTTACGACTTTCCACGTCAAAACGTAATTACAAAAGATAACGTATCAATAAGCATTAACGCTCTTTTGTACTTCCAAATTATGAATCCGAAATCTGCTGTTTATGAAATTCAAAATCTTCCGGAAGCAATCGAAAAGCTTACTCAAACAAACTTAAGAAACCTTGTAGGTCAGCTTGATTTAGATGAAAGCTTAGTTTCTCGTGATAAAATTAACCAAGAACTCAGAGCAATCTTAGACGAAGCAACTAACAAATGGGGTGTAAAGGTTAACAGAGTAGAGCTGCAGGATATTATTCCGCCGACTGATATTCAAACTGCGATGGAAAAACAAATGAAAGCTGAACGTGATAGACGTGCCGCTATATTAGAAGCAGAAGGTCTTAAAAAATCTGCAGTACTAAAAGCAGAAGGAGAAAAAGAAGCTGCAATAAACAGAGCAGAAGGAGAAAAGCAATCTAATATATTGAAAGCAGAAGGTATTGCTCAAGCACGTATCCTTGAAGCAGACGGTGAAAAAGAAGCTATCCAAAGAATCATCAACGCACTTGCTGATAAAGGTCAGCCTGATAAATACCTTATCGCTATGAAATACCTTGAAACAATGAAAGCTATTACAAGCGGTAAAGATAACAAGGTTGTTTATATGCCTTACGAAGCAACAGGTATCTTAAGTTCTGTTGACGGTATTAAACAAATGTTTGATAAAAAATAGAGAATATTAAAATTTTACAATAAAAAGGTCAATGTGATAAAAACACACTGACCTTTATTATTTACCCATTTATTATTTACCCCTTTACATAGGTTTTGTGTTACAATATCGTTATGACAAAGATTAGAAAGCTTTATTTTTTCGATAAAAAGAATACGGAAGAAATGATATCTTATCTTAATAATGGTGATACTTACACAAACCATATCATGTTCAATCCTTTTGCCCCTTTGCATCATCTTGTACCGCTAAGATTTAAGTATTTACCGGAATCTTATGTTCTTAAAGATAAAAAAGATGTAAAAGGACTTATCACAATTGCTCCCTCTAAATGTCCGCTTAAACAAATGGAAATCCAAAAACTTTTATTCGAAGAAAATTGCTATGAAGATGCTGGCGAGCTTGTTCAATTTGTTGTATCAAAATATAAAGCAAAAGGTTGCGCTTCCATTATTGTAAGGATTGATGATTATTTACCTGAACTGATAAAATTATTCATATCTAAATGCGGATTCAGCCAAATATCCTACGAAAAACTCTGGAGGATAGAGATAAATAAGTCAGTAAATATATCCGACAAAAATGACAATTATTCAGGATTTGACAAAAAGATGTTTCGAAGTTTCAGAAATTCTGACGCACCCGTTGTTGCAAATCTGTACAATGAACGGCTTTTACCACACTTTAGACCGCTATTAGGAAAAGAAGCTAAAGATTTTAAAGATGTATTTTTTAAAGGGCTTTCTTACTACAACGAATACAAATATGTTTATATAAACAAAAAAACTAAAAATATTCTTGCATATATATCAATTAAAACCGCTGACAATCAAAATTACATCATAGACATAGTAAAATCCTCTTGGGAAGATTTTGATATAAATATGCTAATTGAATTTGCAAAGTATAAAATTCTAAAACGCAGCAAAAATGCAAAGATATTTATTAAATCAAAAAAATATACCCAAAACGGTGAAAAATATGAACAAGAATTTTTAGATAATAAGTTTGAATGTATTCAAAATCAAGTCGTACTGACAAATTCTTCAGCAAAAATAATAAGAGATCCTGAACAGGCAAAAAGATTTACTGTACTTAATCAATTTTATGGCGGAATAGGAGTTACAAACAAAGTTAACGTTAGGTAAAACCTGCCTACAGGGGTAAATATAATATCTGTATACTATTACATAACACATTTTTTAAGTTAAGTAGGGTACAGTTTTTACACCTTAATCAAAATCAATCAAATCAGTCATCTTGCCTTCTAATATATCAGCAAGTTTAAATAATCTTCTCAGGCTAATAAACATCTTACCTTGTTCTACACGACAAATAAATTCGTAAGTACAGTCTAACGCAACAGCTAAATCACGTTGTGTAAGGTGGTGAGTTTTCCTATACTTTCTTATATTTTGCCCTAATAGTTTTAATCTTGACATATGAACTATTATTTCATATTATTTATATTATTTGTTGATGTATATAGTCATATTATGAGGATTAATTTTATGAAAGAAAGAAATGTTATGGAAATACTAGGCAAAAATATGCATGATATAAGATTTGAGAAAAATGTATCATTGCAAGAACTTGCTGAAAAAACAAATATTGATATTGAAATACTCAGAAAATTTGAATCAGGAGAATATTCTGAAATAAAAATAGAACAATATCCCCTCATTGCCCATGTCTTAGATGTTTCTTTGCAAGAAATGACAAAAGGTATACAATTCATTGAAGATTAAAAAGTATCGATTAATCAAAAATGACTTAACAATAAAAAAGAACCCTGCAAAGGGTTCTTTTTGTGCTGTATATATTCTTTAAACAGAATATTATCTCTTTGAGAATTGGAATCTCTTACGAGCTCTTTTTCTACCATATTTCTTACGTTCTTTAACTCTTGCATCACGAGTAAGAAGACCTTCTGATTTAAGAACATTTTTGTATTCTTCGTTAGATTTAAGAAGTGCTCTTGAAATACCGTGTCTGATAGCAGAAGCTTGAGCAACGATACCGCCGCCTACAACTTTTGCTCTGATATCATACTTATCTTGGTTTTCAGTAAGAACTAACGGTCTATAGATCATCATTTCTACTGAAGGCATATTGCCAATATAATCTGCTAACTTTTTACCGTTAACAAAAATTCTGCCTTTACCTTTTACAAGTTTAACAACTGCGATAGCACATTTTCTTCTACCGGTTGCCATAATTTCTTTAGATTCAGCCATTATTTAGCCTCCTTTTCTAGCACGATAGGTTTTTGTGCTGCATGTGGGTGTTCAGAACCACAGTAAACTTTCAACTTAGTAAATTGAGTATCGCCTAAAGTGTTGTGTTGTAACATACCTTTAACAGCTTTTTCAATTAACTTAGTTGCATCTTTTTCTCTAACTTCTTTTACAGAAGCTGCTTTTAAACCTCCCGGATAACCGGTGTGATGATAATATATTTTATCTGTTTCTTTATTACCTGAAACTAATACTTTCTCTGCATTGATAACGATTACAAAATCACCTGTATCAACGTTAGGAGTGTATTCAGGTTTGTTTTTACCTCTTAAAATGTTAGCTATTCTTGCTGCAAGACGACCTAGTATTTCGCCTTCAGCATCGATTAGATACCATTTTCTTTCTACTTCAAGAGGTTTTGCTGAATATGTTTTATTTAGCATTTTTCTTGTTCTCCATTTGCTTGGTGCAAATAATTGCACCCTACTTTACTTTAATTGAAAATTGAAAATGGATAATTATTTTAAAATTTCTATTATCAACTTTCACTATTCAATATCATATAATACAGGAAAACTAATTATGGAATTGAAAATATTATAACAATTTTCAATTATCCATTTTCAATTTCCCATTCAATGCAAGTTAGTACCTAACTTGCATCAACGTCAACCCGTACGGACTGACGGTTTGCCCCGCCTTGCGGCGGTCATAAGCTTCCAAGACTTCCTTCATATGCTCGACAGGGAGTCTATGACCTTCAATCTCAAGAAGCGTACCGACTATTGTTCTTACCATATTGTAAAGAAAACGATTTCCTTCCAAATGGATAAAAACTCTATCGCCTTGTTTTTCAACTTCGGTGCGGTTTAATATACAAACTTTGCTTGGGTTTAGCGTTCCGGAACTTTTAAAACTCGAAAAATCGTGTTCCCCCTTTAAGAAGTTCAAAGCGCTTTGCATACGCTCTACATCTAATTCATATTTTACTCTTAAGATATCACCGTCAAACGCTTGCTTATAACGTCTGTTAATTAATTCATATCTGTAATATCTCGACTTTGCAGACTTTTGAGCATGAAATGAATCGGGAACAATTCTCAAGTTATCAACCGATATATCGGGAGGAAGTATTTCATTTATATGATAGATAAAATTTGAAGCAACAATTTCTTTATCTGTGTCAAAATGAACGACCTGTCCGAGAGCATTAACACCCTTATCGGTTCTTCCGGAAAAGATTGTTTTAACCTGTCGGCTTCTATTTTTTGCGGTATTCTTACCGCCTATTATCAAAGTACTGATAGCTTCTTCTAATTCGCCTTGTATAGTCGGTTCATCTATAGGTCTGCCATTTTGGAATTGTATCTGGCTCCCTGCATAGTTTTTACCCCTATACTGAACGTCGAGAGCATAACGCATTTAGTTATACCAACTGAATTAATGCCATCTCAGAAGCATCCCCTCTGCGAGGTGGTAGTCTGAAGATTCTTGTATAGCCACCATCTCTTGAAGAATATTTAACGCCGATTACGCTAAATAATTTTCTCAAAACAGTTTGTGGTGCTAACTTTTTACCGTCTTGCTTAGTTTCAAACACTTCACCTGTTGCAGTATCGATGAACTGTCCGATTTCTTTATCGAAAATGTAACGACCTGCAAGTCTTCTTGAGTTCAAATCACCTTTCTTAGCCATAGAGATAACATTTTCAGCATATGGTTGAAGAGCTTTTGCTCTAGCCATAGTTGTTTTGATTTCTCCATAAGTGATAAGTTCGGTGCAAAGAGAACGCAACAAAGCCTTTCTTTGGTCTTGTGCTTTACCAAGCGTATGTTTTTTTGTTTGGTGTCTCATTGTTTTGTTTCCTTTATTATCTTTTTACTATTTATCTTTCGATTAGGTGACTGAGTTTAATTACCCCGCCACTCAGTCCCTTGGCAGAATTTCTATTCTGCTGACTCTATAACTACTCCGTTTTCATCTACTTCAGGACTTGGAGCTAAGTCTAAACCGAAGTGGTGAAGTCTTTCAATAACTTCATCTGATGATTTTTTACCGAAGTTTTTAATATTTAATAAGTCATGTTCTGATTTCTTTAAAAGTTCAGCCATTGAATTTATACTTGCTCTTTTTAAGCAATTATAAGCTCTTACTGACAATTCCAATTCATCAATTGTTATAGAAGGTTCTTCAGCAGAAACTTCTGATACAACTTCTTCATTGTCTTCTATTATCGCATCTTCAATATCTCTGTGAGAAGTATTACCTGCTATAGATGAGATTTGAACAAAATGTTCAATCAATAAATCAGCTGCTTGAGTTAACGCTGTAGTAACATCTACTGTTCCGTTTGACCAAATTTCTAATGTTAATTTATCGAAGTCAATATTATCACCTACACGAGCGCTTTCAACATCGTATCTTACTCTCTTGATAGGCATAAATGTTGCATCTATAGGTAGCATATCAATAGGAACGCCAGCTTTAGCATTTCTCGGAATATCATTAGCTACATAACCTTTACCTGTTTCAACAACGATTTCAGCGTGGAAAGAACCGCCGTCTGCAATTGTACAAATCAACCAATCAGGGTTAACTACTTTAACACCTGCAGGAAGTTGAATATCACTTGCCAATACGGCACCCGGTTTATCAACATCAATTCTTAAAGTTTGAGGTTCTTTAGAATCAGTCTTGATGGCTAAACCTTTAAGATTTAACATAACGTCAATTACATCTTCTAAAACACCAGGAATTGCAGTATATTCGTGAGTAATACCTTCTATTCTGCAAGAAGTAACAGCTGTTCCTTCAAGACTTGAAAGTAAAACTCTTCTTAAAGCGTTACCGATAGTTGTTCCAAATCCTCTTTCCAACGGTTCTATTGTGAATTTACCATATTGTGAACCATCCGAGCCTGTCATTGTACTAACGGTTTTAATTTTTAATTCCATATTATTCTCTCCTATCAGCTTATTTTGAATAGTATTCTATAACAAGTTGTTCTTTGAAATCAGGGTCTAATTCTTCTCTTTGAGGAATTCTTTCAAATGTAATTTTCAAAGCATCTTTATCTAATGTAATCCAAGCAGGAACACCAGATAAATCAATTGCACTCATAACTGTCTTTATAAAATCATTACTTCTAGCTTTGATTGTAATTACATCACCTGCTTTTACCAAGTATGACGGAATATCTACCTTTTTACCGTTAACAAGTGCATGACCGTGGTTAACGATTTGTCTTGTTTGCTTTCTTGTTACACCTAAGCCTGCTCTGAATAAAACGTTATCTAATCTTGATTCAAGAATTTGAAGTAAGATTGTACCGGTTACGCCTTTTCTTCTTGCTGCTTCGTGATAATATTTAGCAAATTGTTTTTCGCTAACTAAGTATGTAAATCTGATTTTTTGTTTTTCATTTAAGTGAATAGCATATTCAGAAGGTTTTTTTCTGTCAGCACCGTGTTGTCCTGATGCAGTTTGTCTCATTGAAGATGTTAATTTTCTGTTTGATAAATCTTTTACACCTTTATTTCTGAATAATTTGTTACTTGGTCCTGTATATCTTGCCATTTTATTTCTCCTTTTCTTTTGTCGGGCATCTATGGTTTGCGTTCTTGGCGAGAACTCAAGCCCCGACTTTAATAATTGAAAATGAATAATTGAAAATGGAAAATTATTTTTTAGTAAATCTCTTTTTGTGCATCAAATGGAATCTTAGAAAATATTTATAACAATTTTCAATTTTCCACTTTCCATTTTCCATTAAATCAATACCATTTCGTAAATACTATACTCTACGTTTCTTTGGTGGTCTGCAACCGTTGTGAGGAATTGGTGTTACATCTTTTATTAATGTAATTTCCAAGCCGGCTTGTTGAATAGCTCTGATTGCAGTTTCACGACCTGAACCAGGTCCTTTAATGTATACTTCAACTTTCTTCATACCTTGGTCTATTGACTTTTTAGCAACTGATTCTGCTGCAGATTGTGCTGCAAACGGAGTGCCTTTTCTTGCACCCTTAAATCCTGAAGCACCAGCTGTTGCCCAAGCAATAGCATTACCTTGCATGTCTGTAGAAGTTACTATTGTATTGTTGAAGGTAGATTGTATATGTACAACACCTTGTAATACATTCTTCTTTTCTTTTTTCTTTGTAGTTTTTGGTCTTGCCATTTTTTTGTTCCTTTATGTTTTTTACTATTTATTTTCGTTAAGTTTATGATTAAACCTAGGATTATTGCTCCACGCTCCACTATCACTCATTCTGTTTTGCTGACGCAAAACCGCCATTCGTTCAGTTCCGCGATACTTCGGCGTTCCGTTCGCTTACGCTCACTTCAGCCTACGCAAAATCCTATTTCTTCTTTCCAGCTATCGCAGTCTTTTTACCACGGCGGGTTCTTGCGTTAGTCTTTGTTCTTTGACCTCTGCAAGGAAGTCCTCTTTTGTGTCTCATACCTCTGTATGAGTTGATTTCTTGAAGACGTTTGATATTCATTGTAACTTCACGTCTTAAGTCACCTTCGATATTGTATTCAGAAAGAGCATTTCTCAATTCTTTAATATCATTTTCTGTTAAATCATCCGTTCTCAAATCAGGAGATATTCCTGTTACTTCAAGAATTTTCTTTGCTCTTGCCGGTCCTATTCCGTAGATGTAGGTAAGAGCGATTTCTAATCTTTTGTTACGAGGTAAGTCTACCCCTACTAATCTTGCCATGTTTTTCTTCCTTTATTTTTCTACTACTTATCTTTCGTATTACGCTTGTCCTAAATTATTGCTTCACACTCTGCTGTCATTCGTTTCATTTTTACTATTGTAAAAAGTTCCACTCATTCGCTCCGTGCTGCTTCAAGTTTCGCTAACGCTCACTCTACGCAAAATTTAGCCTTGTCTTTGTTTGTGCTTAGGATTCTCACAAATAACGGCTACTCTGCCTTTTCTCTTGATAACCTTGCACTTGTCGCACATAGGTTTTACTGATGTTCTTGTTTTCATTTTTCTTTTTCCTTTTAATTATTACTACTTATATTTGGTTTTATTTTAGTCTGAAGGTTATTCTGCCCTTTGTTAAATCGTAAGGAGTCATCTCTACTTTAACCCTGTCCCCAGGAAGAATTCGGATAAAATTTTTGCGAATTTTTCCTGATATATGAGCCAAAATCTCATGTCCGTTTTCCAGTTCAACCCTGAACATAGCATTTGGCATGGATTCCAATATCTTTCCTTCAATTTCTATTACGTCTTTTGCCATTTTTGTCCTCTATTTTCGGCTTTCAACAGACAACACTATTCGTCATCTTATATAATCATATTCACTGAAAATCTTAATGCAAGCATTATTATTGAGATTTGAGTATTTATGTTAAGATTTGTAATTGATTGTTTTTATAAATATCGGTAACATAACGAGTAAGATTATTATTCTATTCTTCAGCTTTAAGTTTTAGATAAAATGATATTTTGAGATTTTATATTTTTACTTATTAATATTATAAAAATATAAAAACAATCTGAATGTTTTATATGAATTTCTAACAGAGAACTAATTGCAATTAAATAATCTATTCTTCATTCTTAGTTGAATTGTCCGCTTATCCGCGAGAAAACTCTATTAATTTTGTAAAAATCAGAACAGTATTACAATCTTTTTTTGTTGTAAATGCAGGTTGCAGCTGCACATAGGCAATAAACTGAATTTAATAAAAATACAACCTTAGTATTACCCCGCAAATTAATCAAACAGGTAATTTTATAAGACTATTAAACCTTTACAATTTGTGTATGGAGATTATTAATTATGGGAAAAATACAGAATAAATATTTGGAAATAAAAAATATAAACAGAGATATTGTTGATTGGGTAGAAGATATTGCCGAAGAAAATAACTGCAGGATAGAACGTAAAGAGTGGAAAAGTAAGTACAATAATTACGTTGTGTATGATTATGAGCCGTTTTGTTCTGATGGTTTTGAAATTAACTTGCTTTTGAGTTCTCCGGAAATATCTTATTTGAATTTTATAAGATATTTATACAGAGAAAAACTTAGTACAATTGAGTATTTAAATAATTGTGTAAAGATTCCTGCAATAAAAAACTATTCACTTTAAATCTTCTTGATATATAATAAGAAAGTGAATTTGTGAATTTTCATATACAATTATCTAAAATCAGCTAATCACAAATAAGATTATTTAATATGAACTTATTAACCTGTTCACTTTTTCACCAGATAAGAAGGAAGTATAGATATGCAAGAATTTTTTAATGAGTATGTAACATCAATAGAAACCTACATAATGTTTCGTATAAAAGAAACTGTGGCAAAGTTAACGCCGGCGTTGATAGCAAAGGGAAGAACTCCTATATCATTGTCAATGGGAGCCCCGACGGCTAATCCGCCTAAAAAATTAATTGATGATTTTACATCTATATTAAACGAAAAAGGTGTGCATATTTACTCTAAACCAAAAGGTGAAAAGTTTTTTGTTGATGCAGTTGCAAAAAGGATGAAGGAAAGATTTAATGTTGAACTTGACCCGGATAAGGAAATTTTTTCTCTTATAGGTTCGAAAGAAGGTATTGCTAATTTTGTTCGGGCATTAATCAGTCCGACAACAGATGAGAAAGACAAAGATATAATCATGGTGCCTGATCCAGGGTATGCTTCTTATAAAGAGATGGTTAAGGTTTCAGGAGGAAAATCTTACCCAATTCCCTTGCTTCCTGAAAATGATTTTATGCCTGATTTGGAAGATGTTTTCGAGCAGTTGATAAAAGACGGGTTTAACCCTAAAAAAGTTAAAGCGCTAATTATTAATTATCCTAATAACCCCTTGGGGGCGACAGCAACAAGAGAGTATATGCAGAGTGTTGTTGATTTTTGTAAAAAACGTCATATTCTTTTAATCTCTGATGCGGCTTATACAGATATGTATTTTAAACCAGCATTAAAACCTATGAGTGTTTTAGAAATAGAAGGTGCTAAAGATATAGCGGTAGAATTTTTTAGCTTTTCAAAACCCTATGCGATGACAGGCTGGCGATTAGGCTGGGTTTGCGGTAACTCTGAAGCTGTGGGAGTATTTGGGAAATTAAAATCTACAATAGATTCAGGCATATTTAAAGCTATACAAAAAGCAGGCGCTGAGATTTTGAATTCAAAAGAGGGTGAAAATTATATTGAAGAATCAAATAAGAGATTTAAACACAGTCAGGATATTCTTGTAAAAGGATTGAAGGAAGAACTTGGATGGTGTGATTTTTATGTTCCTGATGCAACCTTCTATTTGTGGCTTCCGATTCCTCCAAGATATAAGACTTCTGCAGAGTTTACAGATGACTTGCTTAATATATCAGGTATTGTAGCAGTCCCAGGAGATGCGTTTGGTGAATACGGACAAGGGTATTGCCGTGTTTCTATAGTTTGTCCGGATGAACAACTGAAAGAAGTTATCTCAAGAATGAAAAAAGACGGATTCTATTACAATAAATGAATTCTGTCTGATATTATTACATAAATTGATTATGTACTTTTTCCCAACCTACTGTCGTAGCTTCTCCATGTCCGGGGTAAATTATGGTATCATCGGGAAGTGTAAATATTTTTGTTTTTATACTTTTTACAATTTGTTTAAAATCTCCGCCTTCCATATCACATCTACCTATGGATTCTTTAAAAATTGTATCACCTGAAAACAGCATATTGTTGATCAAATAGCAAACTCCACCTTGAGTATGTCCGGGAGTATGAATTACTTGAATTTTGTGATTACCAACATTCAATATATCGCCGTCATTTATAAATATATCAATTTCGGGAATTTTAATATCAGGTATTCCAAATGCTGATAAATACTGATTCGATTGACTTAAAATCCTCAAGTCGTTTTTATGCATAACAATTTTAGCATCAGTAGGACGTATTCCTGCAATATGATCGAAATGTCCGTGAGTTAATAATATGTACTTTAACTTTGCGCCAAATTCTTCCAGTGATTTTTTTATATTGCTATCGACAGCTGAACAATCAACCAATATAGCCTCTTTAGATTCTTCATCTATTAGGAGGTAGTTATTATTGTCAATAGGTGGTTCTTTAAATATTTTTAACTGCATAATTTTATTTTAATTTAAAAATAGAATTATGCATATTAGATATGTTAATAGTCCTGATCGCTGCACAAGTATTGCTTATTTAAGTTAACAGCTTTTTTTTCAAATTTGTCAAGATTTGCAGGTTCATCACATAAGTATGAACGATTTAATTCGTTGCACACATCAGGATTTGTAAAATCCAAGTTATTAAATGAGGTGCGTACATGTTTTACAATTGCTCCTGTAGCGAGAGCTGTTCCGATATCAATTCCTGCTATTTTTACTATGTTCATAATTTGCCTTCTAAATTCCCTTTAACCTATACATGAAAGATGTCCCGGCTCTTTTTCTTCTGTAAAATGAGGATTAAGCCAACCTGTTTTATATCCAATGTACCCCAATCCGGAAATTATTGCAGCACCCCCAATAATACCTGCTGTCCATTTTCCGCATTTAGAGTTTAATAATTTTTTCATTTTATTTTCGAGTGGGACTGTTTTACTTTTTTCAGTTTTATTTAATTTTGATAAATCTAATTTTAATTCTTCACCTTTATTTAAGTTTTTGTTTCCATAAGCGGTATTATAATGCATTTCCCTTACTAATTGAGCGGTAGATTTTCCATTAGGGTTGCACCAACCGTTTTCTTCCCATGTTGTTTTTAAATCCATATGGTTTTTTAGAATTTTCTTGGCTGTATCAGTATTCCTGTCGTTAATCGCTCTTTCTATTGAATCGGCCATTTCGTCAGAAATTACAGCATCTCTTAGTTTCTGAAGAGCATCTGTATATTTTTTATTGTTTTTTAGTTGTTTTTTGAATAACTCATCGGGAATGTCTTCTCCGATTTTTGATTTGTAATCTTTTTTTAGTTCTTTAACAACATTATCTTTAGCTTTATTAAATTCTTTTACATCTTCTTCTTTTGCATATTTTATAGCTTCTTCTTCCGACATGTAATATTCATGTTGACCTTTGTATCCGTTTACAAACCTTGCTTTGTCTGATTTTTCAGATGGGTCAAACACCTTTTGATCCATACCTTGAACTTTTGGAACTATAGGAATACAACCTTTTTTCATTGATTCTAAATCCGTAAGCTCGCAAGGTGCAAATCTTGATGCTAATGGTGCATAATCGCCGGCTGCTGCAAAACTGGTTCCAGGCGCCCAGCCGTCCAGACAGATAAACCGTCCTTTTAATAAAGGATCTTTTTCGTATTTATCAAGCAGTTTTGTCATTGTATCTTTAAGGTTCGTCATATCACCGCCGATGATAAATATTGAGTTTGTATTGCCTGTTTTCTTAACAAATTTAGCCCAAGCCTCAAGACCTGTGTCCATACCTTTCTGGAAGTCGCCTCTGCCCCAGCTTACAAACATAGGAACATCTTTTTTACTTTCCAATAAATCAATATAACGCTTGTCTATTCCGCCTATAATTTCAAATTTCCTTCCGGTACCGCCTGTTATGGCTGCAGAGTATCCTGTGCCGGAATCTAACCATTGCATGGTTCCATCTTTGCCTTTACCCCAGAGCATAGATTCATCAAAATCCTTGTTTAATCTTTTTAACAGACTTATTTTATTTTTACGTTTTACTTCTCTAAGATGATCTAAATCATACTTTTTATCTGCTTGAATTGCTTCAAATTTAGGAAGTGTAATCTCTTTTCCTTCTTTTGTTTTTATTTTACAGTCTTTTTTGTAATATTCTTGTAAACCATCTGTTGTAAGACCGGAGGTCATCGGATCCATTAAAACATTAATAATACCTCTAAATACACCTTTGTCGCTTAATTCTTTAAGTCTTTTATGCAGAGCAGGTGAAACTAACTCATTGTCAATAAGACTTTGATAATAATTGTGTGATACCGTTGTAAACATAGGTACATATCCCTTTTCACCATAAGCAATCGGGAACATTACCGCATTGATTTGTCCTCTGCCGTCTAAAATTTCTTTTGGTAATAAACTTTTTAGAAATGCATCTTCTTTTCCATCTAAAAGAGCTTGCCTATATTGTTTGCTGTTAACTATTTTTTCTATTTCACCGGGTTTTGCCAGTGTAATAAGAGCATCTTTTGTTCCTAATTCATACATATATCCATCACAAAGGTTATGACCGTAAGCAGTTAAAATTTTATCTTTATAATAATCGACACCGCTGGCATTTTTTTCTGCTATAAATTGTATCAAAGGCATTGCTTGACCATCATGGCAAGTTATAAATTTAGGGTCAAAACCCAGTTTTTCTTTTAATATCGGTAATAACTCCGCCGTGGCTTTAGCTTCTTTTGCATAAGGCTTACCCTGCCAGTTGTACGACAATTTTTTTGCTTCAGCATTCCCTGTAGTAGTTGCATAACTGCCGTCAGCATAAGGTTTTGCCATGCTTGCTGTTGAATCAACATAAGTCATGGTAATGTCAATTTTATTTATTTGTTCTTCACTCCATCCTTTAGATTTCAAAAAGTTTTTTGTCTTATCGTCTTTTCTTAGTATATACATTCCCGTAGGAACTTCTTTTTCCAAGCCCCAATCCATCGTTTTTGAACCTAATTCGTCAACTATAAATACTTTATTGTAGTTTTCCGATTTAGCAAGTTCTTCTACTAAATTTGTATCTTTGCCGATTTGAATACTGGTTGTAAAAACTTGTCCTTCGTATGGTTTGAAAGGATGGTCGCTTGCCAATCCGGTTGGTATTCTTCTAAGCTTAACACCATCAGGTTTTATGCCTGCAAGTTTTCCGTCTTTATCAATATCTTTCACATAAAGTACTTCTTGATTGTACAATGGAATATTTTCTACAACTCTGTCAAAATCTTTTATATCATTGTGTGAAAGGGGAAAGAAAAATAAATCGTTACCAACCGTACCAACTCCTCCGCCTGATTGTCCGAATATTTGCATCTCAGATATTTGGTGGAATAAATGCTTGTCGTTTCCTCCTTTGAAGGCTAACGTTGAAATTCCGTCCCTATGTCTAAAGCTCGAATCCGAAATTTTTTTTATTTCGTCGTTTTTAATTTTCAATCCGCTATTATGGATTGAATGGTCAGCACTAATCGCACTAATTCGCATAGAGAACTCCTTACACACATAATTCTTTTATCTTATATATATAAAAACCTGTTACCAAAAAAAATTAACAAATTTTCCATGAATATTAAGATTTGTTAAGTAAATTTTTGTAAAGATTTATTATATCTCTCTCCTTAACTTATATTATCAAATTTTTTAAATAAAAACAATAATATTAAGGGACGATATTTTGTAAAACGTATGTTTATATTTAACTGCAATAAATTTGAATAAATTCCATTATTAATACAAGAAAAATGACATTCAGCAAAAGCTCTCCGGCTCCGCTCGTTCGCACCGAACCGACCAAAGTCGTTTTTCCCCATCGCCCATCTGATAATAAAAATAGCCTCCCGAAGGAGGCTATCTTTATTTGCCGATGGTCGGGGTTGTCTTGCTCACTCGCGTTGAACGGCAACTCCGAGTTTTGCATCATGTTCTTACGAACATTCAGCAAAAGCTCTCCGGCCTCCGCTCGCTCGCGCCGAACCGACAAAAAGTCGTTTCTCCCCATCGCCCATCTGATAATAAAAATAGCCTCCCGAAGGAAGCTATCTTTATTTGCCGATGGTCGGGGTCGAACCGACACGTAGTTGCCTACACCAGATTTTGAGTCTGGCACGTCTACCAATTCCATCACATCGGCATGACCTATGTTAATTGTATTAAAACAAAAAAATATTTTTATTTCAAATACTTTATTTAAAAAAAATTATACAAATGGGGAATAAAACAACTTTTGCTTTTTTTTCATTATGTTTTTATGAAAAAAATTGTTTCTTTTTTATTAATAATTAATTTTATTCTGCCTGTATATCCTGATACTATTCAGGGAGGTGTGTCAGAAAGAGGTTTACTCAAACAAAACAGAATAGTCGATAAAGCGACGGGGAATGGTATTAGCGGTGCTACTGTAAGTATTCCAAAAGAAAATTATTCTACTAAAACAAACAAAGATGGGTATTTTGAACTGGATACACAAATTAACGGAACAAGTATAATGTCTGTCAAAAAAGACAGATATAAGCCTTTTTCAATGACAGTTAATGAAAAAACTTTTGATAAACCTATTGAAGTCAGTATAGAAAAATCAAATGCGCATGACATTTCAATAGACTCTGATATGTACCATTTAGGGGACGGAAGTTATTCTGATAATTCTGCTAATGCAGGAGAGTTTCATTCTTCAGCAACAGGACCTTTTTATACTAAAAAGTTTAATCTAAGAAATATCAATCTAAAAACACCTGTTTATCTTGTAATAGGTTCAATTATCGGGATAGATACCCTTATGGCAAGAACGATGGGGCAAAACCGCTCTCCTAATGCTTACGCTTCTCCTCCGGAAGTTTATTTTAACGGAAATAAAATCGCTGAAATTCAAATTAACGGTGATGGACAAAAAATTAAACTTCCAGCTAATTTGATACATAGAAACGGTCAAAATGAAGTTACTATAAAGACAGGAAGAAACTTGATGCAAACCTCCTATGTTGATTACGATGATATAGAGTTTATGAATATAATGATAGAAAATTAGAGATTGTTAAGTTTTGTAACATTTTAAGTTTTTTCGTTATAAAATTAGTAATATGTGGAAAATAGAAAACATAGGATAGAAATTGTAATGGATTACCTGACACGGATTTGTGTCGCATTATTTAATTTTTATTTATGAAAGGATTTTGTCATGGAATCAATTAATGCGAATTTAGCGTCTATAATAAATAGTATAAATAACACTCAAGCAAATGGTGTTGGTTTTAATTCAGCTGCAAGCGGAGTAAATAACCAACAATTTGTTGATGATATAGCAGCTCTTGCTCCAAGTGCAGTTGGTAATGTTACCGGCTTTGAGATGATGATGAATAAATGTGCAGCATTTAAAGATATGATATCAGTTGCTCAAGGCGGAATTTCCGCAATGAAAAGAGAAGGTGAAGGGATTAGAGATTTAATCGCTCAAGCAAAAGAAGAGGGTGTTACTCCTGAACTTTTAGATAAAATTCAAGAGGAAGTTAATGCAAGAGTAGCAGAAATTCAAAAAATTAGGGAAAATACAAATTTTGACGGAGTTAATCCTTTTGATGCACCGTTTAGTTTAGATGTTCCTGATATATTAAGTTTATTAAATGCTGATAGCAAGGAAGAAGCAAACGATCAAATAGTTGCCAAAATGGCAGATTTTGATATTGATATTTCTGCAGAAGGTGATGGGTTCAATATCTCCGGTAGCGCAAAAATAGAAATCGGTTATACCGCTGACGGTGCATTAAAAATAAATGTAGACGCAAGCATGGACTATGATTTATCAGGACTTGTTAATAATGGTGTCAATTCCGATGATGCGATGGATTTAATTAATAACTTTATTAATATGTTAGGCGTTCAAGAAGGTGATTTGGGTAATGCTCAAAACTTCTTAGATGCAATAATTGAACAGATATTTAATGTTATGGACGGTAAAGAAGAATTACCTGAAGGAATAGAGATTAACCCTGACTCATCAGAAGTTTTAAAAGGACAAATGGTTCAACACGCATCAATTACACTTGACGGAATGGCAGGTCAAGCACCAAGTATAGCAATTAATATTTTATAAGATTTATACAACACATACACAACATAACACAAAACTGGGACAGGTCTTTTAGATTTGTCCTTCTTTTTGGGTAGTTTATTATTCATACTGTTTACATTTGCCCAATTTCGTTCTACAATTCAAGTGTAGTAGGGTAAAATTATAAAGGAGAGAAAAATTATGTCAAGAAAACCTATTATTGCAGGAAACTGGAAAATGAACTTACTTCAAGCTGATGCTAAAGCTTTGTTTGAAGGAATCAGCTCATATTTAAAAGATTATACAGCAGTTCAATTGCCGACAGTTGTAATTGCACCTGTATTTACTTCTATTAATCAAGTACATTCAATCGCTTGCAACTGTGGCTGCGGCGGTAACAAATTATCAGTTGCAGGTCAAAACTGCCATTGGGAATCTTCAGGAGCTTATACCGGTGAAATCTCTGTAGAAATGCTTAAAGATGCAGGTTGTGAATATGTTATTATCGGTCACTCTGAAAGAAGACAATACTTCTCAGAAACTGATGAGATGATTAACAAAAAAGCAAAAGCTATTCTTGCCGGCGGTCTTATTCCTATTATCTGCTGCGGTGAAACATTAGAACAAAGAGAAGCAGGCTCTACCGATGTTCATATCGCATCTCAAATCAGAGCAGCTTTAGCAGGTATCTCATCTGAAGATATTGCTAAATCAGTTATCGCTTATGAACCTATTTGGGCAATCGGAACAGGCAAGACTTGTGATAGCGTAGAAGCAAACAGAGTTATTAAGATGATTAGAAGCGTTGTATCAGAAGTTGCAGGCTCTTCTGCTGCGGATTCAATCAGAATTCTGTACGGCGGTTCTGTTAAACCTTCAACTATCGAAGAACAAATGTCTCAATCTGATATTGATGGTGCTTTAGTAGGCGGAGCAAGCTTAAAGGCTGACAGCTTTAATGAAATTATTGCTAATACAATGAAAGTTAGCGTATAAAATTATATACATAATAAAAAAAACAGACATCATATATTAAGGTGTCTGTTTTTTATTGTCGAATCTGTAGGGTTTGGTTTTAACCGAACCAAAAAGTTAAAAGTGCGTCAAACGACGCACCCTGCATAACTTAATTTGTTATTGTCGGATTAGTAAATCCGATACTGACTAGTTATTAATTAATATAGTAGGTCGGCTTTTGCCTGACAATAACTTTCTTTTGTACTATAATATCTTTGTAACATAGTTTATGGGATATGAAAAAATGTATACACTTGTTTATTCAATAAATAGCGAAAAGAATCCGAGTACGGTTTATGTAAATTTAACAAATAAATGCACGAATGCTTGTATTTTTTGTTTGCGCTCGCAAAAAGATGATGTCTGCGGACGTGAGATGTGGCATGATGATAATTACACTTTAGAAGATATTATAGAACAATTTAAAGTGTATAAGAATTCTGCAAAAGAAGTTGTATTCTGCGGATATGGCGAACCTTTTATCAGAAAAGATATGATGAAAGCTTTTTGTGAATACTTAAGAGAAAATTATCCTAAAATAAAAATAAGAGTAAATACTAACGGACACGCTAACGCTATTTATAAATCTAATGTTGCAGAAGAATTTAAAGGGTTAATAGATTCTGTTTCTATAAGTTTAAATTCTGATAATGAAGCTCAATATAATGATATTTGCAAACCTCAAATTGAGAATGCTTATCAAGAGATGAAGGATTTTGCATCCAGTTGCGTTAAAGCCGGCATGGAGGTTAGCATGAGTGTTGTATCAGGGTTTGATAATGTTCACAATATTAATGTAGATGAATGTGAGCGTATTGCAAAAAGTCTTGGTGCAAAATTTAGAAATAGAGAATTTATAAAAAATGGGTACTAATAATAGCAAAAAATATTTTTACATGTTTTATAAAAAATATGGAGTAAAAATATGCAAATAAATGCCGTATCAAACACAAACTTTCAAGCAAAAGACCATTATTTATCTAATCAGGCAAGAGTAAATGCCCAAAAGCTTTTGCAAAAGATGAATAATAACAATAAATATAAATTAAATGCCGAAAAAACAGGCTGGCAGGCAGATATATTATCAAGTTTATCAACAGGCAAAAATGTTAAATTTACTGATACACGCTATTTCTCCCAACAGGAGAATAATGTTCAAAGAAAGGCTGATACATTTCGTTGCTATCAACAAATGGACAATGTTCAAAAAAAGACTGATGTAGCAGATTTTTTTATGACAATAGGTAAAAATCAGCTAATGGCAAATAGTGAAACCGGTAGAATATTAATGTATAAAACAGGTATTTTTACGTCTTTAAGCAGAGTTATATCAAAAGCTGAAAAATATATAGATTTTTTGTTAAAAAATTTTGAAAATTCTAATGAAGTAAAACAGCATAGGTTTGGTACAGTTCTATTTAAAAAGAATTAAATATAAAGAGAGAAATTATGATTAAATTAATATTGGCATCTAATTCGCCACGACGCAAAAAGATAATGAAGGATATGGGATTAGAGTATGAAGTTATTCCGTCAAATTATGACGAGAAGCTTAATAGTGATGAATTTTCTTATGACAAAATAGAAGATATTGCAACTCAAAAGTGCTTAGATGTTGTAAGGCGTTCGGATAAAAATTCACTTGTATTTGCAGCTGATACTGTTGTTGTTTTGCACAATAAAATTTTGGGAAAACCTCACACAAAGGAAAATGCTTATAAAATGCTAAAAGAGTTATCCGGACAAACTCACATGGTAGTAACGTCGATTTGTGCTATTAATACAAAAACAAACAGAGCTGTAACTCAATCTACAACCAGCTATGTAAGATTCACTCAATGGTCTGATGATATGATACATTATTATGTTGATACTTTTAATCCCCTTGATAAAGCAGGAAGTTATGGCATACAAGAACTTCCTCCAAATTATCTTGATAAATTTGAAGGAAGTTTTGAAAATATTATAGGTCTTTGTCCTGAATCTGTAGAAACCGTCTTAGAAAAATTGGAATACTCTATTCCTTAGTTTCTTCATCAGGTAAACTAAGTGATATACGTTTATCTTTAGGATTAAATTTTTCTATTTTTGTATCAATTTTATCACCGGCAGCAAGCATTTTACCTGTTTTATTTTGATAAGCTGATACGGCAGATTGCGGAAGCAGAGCTTCAACCCCAGACAACACTTCAACAAAAGCACCGAATGGTTTAACTCTTGTTACGACACCTTCTTTAATATCCCCTTCTTTTAATTCTTCTTCTGCTTTTAGCCAAGGATCCGGTTCTGTATTTTTTAGACTTAAACTTATTCTTTGTTTATCATAATCAACATCAATAATTTCAACATTAATTTCTTGACCGACTTTAAGCAAGTCAGTAGGATGCTCTACCCATTTCCAAGAGATTTGAGAAAGCGGAAGTAAACAATCAACACCACCAACATTTACAAAAGCACCAAAGTCAGTAATCCGTACAACTTCACCTTTTACTATTTGACCGACTTCAACTTGTGAGAATACATTCTTTCTTGTTTCTGCCATGTTTGTATCAAAAACCTTTTTGTTTGAAAGAATAAGGTTATTTTGAGCCTTATCAAAGGTTAATATTTTAACTTCAATCTTATCGCCTTGTCCTACACCTGCGTCTTTAGAAGACAATTGCCCTTGAGGAATAAATCCTTGAACACCTGATACATCAACAATCAAACCGCCTTTTACTACTTGAGTTACAACTACGGCAATTGTATCATCTGCTTCTTTAACTTTTTCAAGTTCAGTCCAAGTGTGTGCAGCTGCAACTTTTTTATATGATAGTGTGAACTTACCGTTTTCGTCTGCATCTTGTGTTATTAAAAATTCATACTCTGTATTTTTTTCTAAAACGCTTTCCGCTTTTGCTTTCCTATCACTTGAAACTTCATAAGACGGAACAAAAGCGGTACTTTTTGAACCTATATCAACGATAGCACCGTCTGACTCAAATGCACATACAACCCCTTTGACGATATCGCCTCTTTTAAATTTGTAATCATACTTTGATAAAAGAGCTTCAAAATCATCGTCCGAATACTTCTCAACCATTCTGTTAATATCCCTTTCAAACTGTGATATGTACCACTTAGTACATTATCCATAATAAACACGAATGAATTATAACATATTTGTCAAAAACGGTCAAATTACATTAAGCGCGTTGACGTTAGATATTTTTTTTCATAACCCTGTTAAGTAATTCTTTTGCGTATTCCATTTTGAATAGAATATTTAAAAATGTGTAAATCAAGCCGCAGGCAAACATTACAATAATTATTTTAACAAATTCAAAAATGTATTTCGGAAGTTGAATATCATTAAATAAAACACAAATATAATAGCATGCGGCAAATGTTATTATGCCTGCGGCCAGCATTTTTCCGAAATTTATAAATAATGATTTATAGTCAAGTTTAATTATTTTGTGTGCCAATAAACCGAGCATTGTTGCATTGAATAGGGTTACAAAAGAAGTAGAAAGTGTAATTCCTGCAATTCCCATGTTTAACTTTAAAATTAAAAGCCAATTTAGGAATGCTTTCAGAGCAATTGCCGATGTTGCAATTAAAAATGGTGTTTTAGAATCATTGTAAGCATAATATACTCTTGTAATAGAATCTCTAAACACATATGGCAGTATTGATATTGATAAGAAGCATAGAGCTTCAGACACCATTAAAACGGCGTTTGAGTTAAATGCGCCTCGTTCAAAAACGAGTGATATTCCGTCTTGAGCTAATAAAAGTATTAAAATTATCATGGGGATTGATGCAAATAATAGTACTCCTACACCTTTATTAAAGTAATTTCTTATAGAATCTTCATCTCCGGTTCCGGCAAGTCTTGAAAATATAGGGAATAATGGTACTAAAAATGCAGTTACTAAAATTCCTACAGGAAATTGAAATATTCTGTTTGCAAAAACTACAGCAGTCCAAGCTCCAAGTACAAGGTTTGAGGCAAAAAACATATCTATATAAATTCCGATTTGGAAGTTCACAAATGTTTTTAAATTGAGGGTTATTTTTTATATTTAGGTTAGGTTTAATTCTGTACCCGATTTGTCTTAGTTTAGGAAATTGGATTAAAATTTGGCAAATTGCACCGATTGTTGTTGCAGAAGCAAGCACAATACCTGATTTATCATTATTTGCAAGTGTTATTGCAATAATTACAGAAAGGCTTAGTATCATTGGTGACAGGTTTGGGAGGATAAATTGCTTATGTACAATCAGTAAACCGTAAAAAATACCGATAATTCCGCCAATGAGGATAATCGGAGCCATTATCTTAAAATGAAGCGAGGCTAAACTGACAAGCTCAGGAGTCCCTGCCGAGATTATCAGCCCCATAATTTTATCGGCAAAAAAGAATCCTGCTACAGCAAGTAATGCAAAGAAAACAAACGCACAGGTTAAGAATGTATTATATAAACGATTTACTTCTTTATCCGGTTTGTCATCTGCGCCTACAAGCTTAGAAAATACTGCAACTGCAGCACTGTGAAAAGGTCCACCGACACCGCCTAAGATAATAATTGCAAGCGAGGGGATTTGAAGTGCATAAAAATAGGCATCAGAAACAAGAGTTGCACCGTAAAAATTTGCAACCACCATATCCCGAACAAATCCGATAAGCTTACTTGCAATTGTAACAAGTGCAATAAGCCACGCAGCTTTTAGTACCCCTTCATCTTTTTGCTTTATATTATCCATAATTTTCTATAATAATTTTAATCTTCCAAATCTTGATAATTAGGTTTAGAATATTTTTCAACCAATTCAACGTAGGCTTTTACCGAGCGTCCCAATGAAGGAGCGTGGAATGTTACGGTATTAAACCCGTCATCAATATATCTTGAAATGTCGATTTTGTGTTCACGGTGAAAAATCGGCATCGAAAGAGCAAATTCGTGTTCTTTTCCGTTAATCATAACCGCAATTTTAGGCGAATTAGTATCGGTTACAACTATTTGCGCTCTGCCTATAGGTGCCCAGAAGGTTTGTTTAACATCTTTACCGCTTATTGTTACGGGGGCTGTTCCCAAATTTATGTTTTGGTAATAATGTCTGAGAATATTGTAATAAGGTTGTTTCAGTTTTGTTGCCATATATCCTGCTCCGAATTGGCTCATTCCGACGCCGTGTCCAAAACCTCCGCCATAGATTACAATGCTTTGAACGTTACCGTAGTTATCAAGCTTCTTTTCAAATACTGCGTTAGCACTTGGTAGAGATATTCCGTTTTTTTGGAATACTCTTCTTATAACCAGTTCTTTTGAAACGATGTAACAACCTCTTGAAGTCAGGATTTCAACCTCCATTATTTTCCCTGAGTTACCTCGTTTCATAACTTTTATATCTTTTATTTTCCCAATATCTTCGTGTTCGCTTATTTGGGGGTGAACAAAGCCTGTCTTAGACTGTGCAGGAAGCGTTGTTTTTAAAACATCTTCAAGTTCTTTAACACCCCATTCTTTTGACCATCTGTAATATGGTGATTCAATGTCGAATGAAGGAACTTTTACTTCATAGAAAGCTTTTGCTTTTTCGTCATTATCTAATATCTCAAAATCATATTTGTCGGGTACTGCTACAAGGTAAGGTTTAGAAGGAGATGGGAAAATTTTTGTATTCGGGTCAGAAAATGCGTTTGCATAACTTTCCGTATAACCTCCCGCCGTAGAGCTATAAAGTGCTAAAATTAATTCATTGTTGTGTAGTGCTACAACTCCGTCTGTTTCCATAACTGCTCTTGTCGAGAGTTCTTCTTCCGTATTTGCACCGTAATATACTTGACTTGCAACGCTATCTACAACGCTAAATTCTTTGTATGCTTGAGTTCTTGGAGTAAGAACATAGTTTCTTGCAGCAACAGCTTGCGCCTTTAAAGCTTCTAAACCAAATCTTACAGGCATTTCATTTGGAACAACACCTTTTAAGTATTCTTGGAGTTCAACAAGGTTTACGAGGTAAAAACCTGTGTTATCTTTCTGTGTAATCTCAAAAGCACCATGGTAAAGAGCTTGTGTACCTTTTCTTAAAAGTCCTCTTACTCCTAACAAACCTTCAGGACAAACAATTACGACATCTTGAAAAAGATGTGATTTATGTCCGATGGATATTATTAGTCCTTTTTCGCTTTGCCTTATATTTATATCGGTATCAGGCGTAACTTTTGTTATTACTTTTTTTGTGGCTTTATCACAAAGCTCACATTCTGCTGTTCCGTATATTGTAATATCCTGTTTTAAAACATTTTGAAATTTATTATCTGTTATACCGACACGCACAATGTCATAATTGTCAGAGGCATATGCATTATTAAACATAAGTGCAAATGAGAACAATATTGCACCTAATATAATTTTCCATTTTCCATTTTCCACTTTCAACTATTCAACCCCTTTTATTAAGCTCTTGTATTTACCCCTTTTATTTAAGTTCCCAAGTTGTTCCTTCTTTTGAGTCTTTTAGGATAATTCCTGCTTTATCTAAAGCGATTCTGATTTTATCTGCAACTTCCCAATTTTTTTCTGCTCTTGCAGATTTTCTTTTTTCTATAATTTCGTCCATTGAATTAAAGTTTTCGCCAAGCTCTTTGCTAATATCTTCTAATTTACCCCTTAATTCTTCTTCACTTAAAGTTGCTTTTTCAAAAGTAAACCCTAATGTTGTTCCAAGCTTATATAAAAGAGTATAAGCGTAATCAACACCTTTATTTGCTTTGTTTGTCAAATCAAACAGAACTGCAAGAGCCTTAGATGTATTCAAATCGTCATCCATAGCTTCAACAAAAGCGTTATATTCTTCATATTTTGTTATATCAAGCCCTTCAATGTTTTTACCTTTAGCGTTTAGTAATCTTTTTGCACCTGCTTGAGCAGAAGTTAAAGCTTCATCAGAAAATTCAACAGGCATTCTGTAATGGTTTGTTAATATGAAGAATCTTATTGTGTTAGAGTCATAATTCTTAAGCAGGTCATCTATTGTTAAGAAGTTGCCTAAAGACTTTGACATTTTTTCTTTATTTATGGTTACAAAACCATTGTGTAACCAATAATTTACAAACTTGCAGCCATTTGCACATTCAGATTGTGCAATCTCGTTTTCGTGGTGCGGGAATATTAAATCAGCACCGCCTGCGTGGATATCTATGGTTTTACCTAAGTATTTTCTGCTCATAGCTGAACATTCAATGTGCCACCCCGGACGTCCGACTCCCCAAGGGGAATTATATCCGAATTTTTCATCTTTTTTCCATAGAGCAAAATCAAGCGGATCTTCTTTTTGTTCTCCAACTTCAATTCTGGCTCCGCTCTCTAATTGGTCAATCGGCTGACCGCTTAGTGAACCATATTTGCCGAATTTTTTAACCCTAAAATAAACATCTCCGTCTGCTTCATAAGCAAATCCTTTGGCGATTAAATCCTTTACCATTGATATCATCTCACCTAATGTCTTTGTAGCAAACGGTTCTATATCAGGGGGTAAATTATTCAATTTTTTCATCGAATCACTAAACCTTTGATACCAATATTTTGAAACTTCTTCAGGAGTTTTACCTTCATTTTCGGCTTTTTTAAGGATTTTATCGTCAACGTCAGTTACGTTTCTGCAATAAGTAACATCATATCCTTTAAACTTCAAGTATCTATACAAAACATCCCAAGTTATATAACATCTTGCATGTCCTAAATGAGCGTTATCATAAACTGTAGGTCCGCAAACGTACATTTTTACTTTATTATCTTCTATTGGCTTAAATTCTTCAATCTGACCGTTATATGTATTATGAAGCTTCAACATAAAATCCCCTCTCTGATAGTCGCAAGATAATTTTATAATAAAAAGTAATACATGTAAATAATGCTATATTTTTATTATTTGTCTTAAATACACATGCTTCGCAGTTCCTGTATATAATAATATTAATGAAAAATATAAATTCTAGATTTATTAAAAATATAATAGATTATTACTTTTTCTTTGTATACTGAATTATAAATGCTTATCTTATTTATATTTTTTTTGAATGTATAAATATTATCGGATAGATTAAGGTTATTGATATTCCGATTAAAAACATTACAGGTAATGCTATTTTAAGGCTTATTATATTTATAACAATATTAGATAGCACAAATTTAAGTACAAATAATATTGCGGTTCCGCCTATTATACCTCTTACTATTCTGCGCTTTACTGAAACCTCTTTTGGATTGAAGGGAAAAAATCTTCTGCATAAAAAACAACCATTTAGAAAGCCCAATGTATAAGTATATACTACGATAGTTACATATAACTGTTTTTGCGGATTTACAAGGAGTTCATTCCCTATATAGTCCATTCTGTATGTATTGAAAAACCCTATAAAAATTAACGCAAGAATTGCTAAAATATTCATTATTCCAAGCAAATACAAATACCTGTTACTATCTTTTTCTGCCCAATTAATTAGCGGATGAATAGCAAAAATAAGAATAATACCGATTAAAAATCCGAAGAATACATCTTGCGGAGTGTGAACTCCGAGCCATAGTCTTGAAAAACCTACAAGCAGTATGGTTAAAATTAATAACGTGCATAGAATTTTATGTTTTCTTATTAAAAAAGCAACACCGCCTAAAACAGA
>CACYKP010000011.1 GCA_902775025.1 uncultured bacterium
AAAAATATTATCAGAATGATAACAAAACAAGATAACGAAGATATAGAACAGGAAGTCTATATCAAGTTATGGAAGAACTCGGACAAGTATGAAGAACGCGGTTCTTTAAAAAGCTGGGTAAATACGGTTGCAAAAAATGCTTCAAAAGACTACTTAAAATCTGCCACGTTTAAAAATGAACAAAATTGTACTGCAGACGAAGATGTTTTAGTTAATATTCGTGACAGAAAAAGAAGTCCGGAAGAAAGCATTATAACTACAGAAAGACAAAAATGTATTATTAATGCGGTTGAGCATCTTAAACCAAAATTTAAAGAGGTAATAATGATGTGCGAAATCTACGGTTACACCTATGAAGAAGCTTCATCAAAGCTCAACTGCCCAATCGGTACAATCAAATCAAGAATCTTTAATGCAAAAAAAGAACTTGCTGTAGTATTAAAAGATTTAATGTAAAAAAGAAAGGTATCAAATATGAAAAAGTTATTAATTATGACATGTGCAATGTGTGTTTTAACAAGTGCAGCAAATGCAGCAGTATCAAATGCAGTAAAAAATGAAACTATTAAAGGAAACATTGAAAACTTAAAACAACGTCCTCAAATTGAAAGAAAAGCTCCTGATATGGAGCAAATGAAGAAAATCAGAAAAGCTCACGAACAAGCATTTGAACAAAAATTAAACTTAACAGAAGTACAAAAACTTAAAGCGAGAGAGCTTAGAAAATCCGGACACGAAAAAATTGAACCGGTTATGAAGGATATAAGAGCTAAAAAACAAGAAGCTGAAGCAATAAGACGTTCAAAATTAACAGTAGAAGCTCAAGAAGAAAAGCTTACCGTAATAGATAAAGACCTTGCTGTACTTCAAAAACAGGCTCAAGAAATCAGAAAACAAAATATGAAGGATTTTGAAGCAATCTTAACTAAAGATCAAAAGAAAACTTTGAAAAATATGAAAAAAGAAGGCAGAAAAAACTTTGATAAGAAAAGAAAATGCGATGGTCACAAAAAATTTGATGATCACAGAAAAGAACTTCCGCCTCAACCACCAATCAAAACATTTGAGAAATAGTCAAAATAGATTATTGTAAAAAAGGCGGCGAGCAAATGCTCGCCGCCTTTTTGTTTATTTTTTATTTTTTTATTTATCATCTAATGCAGCAACACCGGGAAGTACTTTACCTTCAATAAATTCTAAAGAAGCACCGCCGCCTGTTGAAACGTGAGTGAAGTCTTCAGCTTTGAAGAATTTCTTAGCAGCGCTAACTGAATCACCACCGCCGATTACAGATGTTGCACCGTTCTTTGTTGCTTCTACTACTGCTGCAAGAACTGCCTTTGTACCTTCTGCAAATTTTGGATTTTCAAATGCACCTACAGGACCGTTCATCAAGATAGTTTTAGATGATTTGATAACATCAGCGAAAGCTTTTCTTGAATCTTCGCCTGCGTCAACGCCTTCAAATCCATCAGGAATTTCGTTAATTTTAACGAATTTGTTTGTTCCGTTTCCTGAAAAATCATCAGTTACAAGAACATCGGTTGCCATAACTAACTTAACACCTTTTTCTTGAGCTTTCTTTTCGATAGCTTTAGCAACTTCTAATTGGTCATCTTCGCAAATTGAGTTACCGATTTTACCGCCATTAGCTTTAACGAATGTATAAGCCATGCCGCCGCCGATTATCATATTATCAACTTTGTCTAATAAGTTTTCTAAAACACCGATTTTAGAAGAAACTTTAGCACCGCCAACAATTGCTGTAAACGGTCTTGTAGGATTATCCAGTGCTTGAGATAAGCATCTGATTTCTTTTTCCATCAATAAACCTGAAACTGCAGGTTTAAGGACTTTAGCTAATTTTGCTGTTGAAGTGTGATTTCTGTGAGCAGCGCCGAATGCGTCGTTTACATAAAAATCACCCAATTTTGCAAGTTCGTTAGCAAATGTCATATCATCATCTTTTGCTTCTTCTGCTTTGTAGTAACGAATGTTTTCTAACAAAGCGATTTGACCGTCAGCAAGTTTCTCAACATAAGGTGCTGCTTCTTCTACTGAAGGAATAAATACGATTTCTTCACCGAAAACTTTGGCCATATATTTAGCAACCGGTTCAAGTGTGAACTCAGGATTTTTTTCACCTTTAGGTCTGCCTAAGTGAGCCATAAGAATAATTTTAGCTCCTCTTTCTTTCAAATAGTTAACTGTAGGAACGATCGCTTGAATACGAGTATCGTCAGTTACATTTTTGTTTTCATCCAAAGGTACGTTGATGTCAACACGAACTAATGCACGTTTACCTTTGATGTCCCCTAAATCTTTAATTGATTTTTTCATGGTAAATTTTCCTTTCTTTTATAAAATTCTCTCTTATTTGCATGTCAATTATAAGTAAAACATGAAAAAAATGTAACAAACCTGTAATATTTATATTATTTTGTTAAAGTTTTTCAAAAAAATGCCGATAATAAGAGTATGTATACTATAAACGACATAATAAACTATTTTTCGAGTATAGATAATATAAACGCTGATAATCGTATAAGCCACGATGAGTATCTTAATGCAAAGAAAACAAATTCGATATTCTCTGAAATATTAACGGAAAATATGGAATTTACTGACTATTGTTCTGCTTTTGTAAATAAATATAGAGATCAATTAGATAATATAGATAACACCAATTTGAATGAATGTAAAAATTTACCGTACAAAATGGAAAAATTTCCTGAAGAACAAGACAAAATTTGGGAACCGATTACCGGAGTTCTAACAAAAGAAGAAGTAGATAATCAAAGATTTGATATCAAAACTCCGGAAGGTGAAGCTATTTCGCCAAATCTTAATTTTAATTCAGAGGAAGGGTTATACATGTTAAAGCACCTTAGTTTTGATAAGGAAGCTTTTAAAGATTTTCCAAAAGAAAATTTGCCTAAGGGTTGGAATCCTGATGAAATATTTGAACTGGGTAAAGACCCCGGTATGAACGTCAGAAAAATGCACAAAATGGGATATACAGGAAAGGGGATTACTGTTGCAGCAATAGATACACCAATAATTTTGCACGATGGTATTAAATCAAGTTTAGTCGGTTATGAAGTTATGAATAATGCTAAAGCTCTAAATACTCCTGCATATTTTCATGGTCAGGCAGTATCAGATATATTATGCGGAGATGAAACCGGTACTGCGCCAGATTCCAAGCTTGTATATTTTGCCTATGAAGACAACAAAAACGACGGATTGCAGGCTTTAAGAAGAATTTTAGAAATAAATAAACAAGCAGAAGAAAATAATAAACCTGAAAATAAAATAAGGGTAGTATCTCTAAGTTGGGGATTTGATGATGACATGGAAGGATATGAAGAATTTAGGACATTGTTAAAAAAACTATATGACAGCGGAGTTTTTGTAGCTACTGCAGATTTTAACATGCTAGATGAAAGTATAACCGGAGGAAAACTTGCACTTGGATTGCTAGATAAAAAAGAGCAATCGGATAATCCTAATGATTATAACAACTATAGACCTGGAGTTATGACACCTGAATATTACCCTGATAATACTTTATTTGTCTTAAGCGGTGATAGAACAATAGCAAGTGCAACAAATGACCAAAAATATAGACATGACAGTTATGGGTCGACCAGCTGGACAATTCCTTCTCTTGCAGGTATTTATACTTGTGCCTTACAATGTGCCGATGAACATAATGTCAAATTAACTCCGCAAATGTTTTGGGACTACGCATATAAAACCGGCAAAGATATGTATGAAAATGAAAATCTTGTAGGAAGAGCAATTGATGCAGAAGCATTAGTTAATGAAATAATTAAAAATTCTGAAACTGATCGGACAAGGTCATTTGGTATTTAAAAGCACATTTATTAAAACTTTTATAAAAATTCTCTCTTATTTGCATGTCAATTATAAATTAAACATGAATTTATTAATACATTTTTATATTTTAAATAGTAAAATCATGCATCATTTTATATATTTTGTTGCATTAAATACATTTTCTTATAGTGTAATTTTGTTATTTTATATTATATCCACTTTCTTTAGCCGTAAAGAAAGTGGAAAAAGAAACTCTTGGGGCGGAACTCCATTCACTAAACAATTGTACGTTTCGACCTAATCGAGTGAACTTAGGACTTTCGGGGGTAAATGTACTCCTTTAATTAATTATTTGGAGTTTTTTGCAAGCAGACATTTACCAACCCGCCTGCCCTTCAGACAGCACTCTCTTTGTTATTGTCTCAACTACATTGTTTGCTCATTCCGTAATGCCCCAAACCCCTCTATGTTTTAATTAATAAAATATCTTAAAATTTCACATTTTATCTTCTGTAGGTCAGGTTCCACCTGACATTAACTGTTTTTACATCAAAATATATATTTTGATAATTTAAAAACTAATCACAAATATATATCATGCGTCTGCAATCGCTGACTTTGTCAAATGCAGATTTTGTTTTTGCTTTTATAATATCTAAAACTGCACCTTCTTTTGAGTCGTAAATATAATCGGATAAAACCTCTAACATCTGTATAGAGTCTAATAAATCTCCACTTATCTCTTTATGTAATTCCGCTAAATTTTTTGTTTCTTCCATAATAAAATCTCCTGATTATATAGTTGCAATAAAATTACATGTAAGTTGTAACATAATTACAATTGTTATGTCAACAAAATTGCAATAAACTAATACTTAGTTACAATAAAATGATAAAAGGTACAGCCATGACAGAAGAAAAAAAAAGATTTGTATTACTTGTAGATAACAATATTTTTGAAAAGTTTAAAAAGCTTGCACAAGAACAAAACCGCACCGCTGGAAATCTCGGAACAAAGCTTATTATTGATTACGTTAAAGAAAACGAAAAATAAAAAATTTATACATAAATATTTTGTTACAATGTGTACACAAAAATGCTATTTCACGATACAATATCCATATTAAATTGTGAGGGATATACAATGAAAGTACAACCAATTACCAGCTATCAGCATTTCCCATATTCAAAACAAACAAAAAAATCCGTATCCAAAAACATGGATTCGACATCTTTTGGACATCAGGGAATGTGGAATCAAAGAAAATTAAATCTTCTTAAGAGAAATCACTCTGAATTATATGAAATTGCAAAATATTTTCACAAATCATCAGATGAAGAATTAAAAAGTGTAGCAATTATAAGAAACTTTTGGGGAATCAAAAAAGAAGAAAAAAGCAGCTTGGCATATAAAATACTGAAAGAAGCTGTGAAAGAAGTTTCTGAAGCAAAACAATCTATGGAGCTTATGAAAAAATTCTTAGAACATCAAAAAGCAACGAACGGAAAACTTATTGATATAGAGCACCGCAGCTTAGAAACAGTTGAAAAGAATTTAAAAGAACTGGACGATAAATTCAAAACCAGGGAAAAAGAATTTTATATTCAAGACAATAATCTTTCAGAAAGCGATATAGACTATTTTAGCAGACATGATAACGATTATTAATCTCCTTCCGTATAATAAATTATTTGTAAGCTTTTATATATTAGTTTTAGCTAAAGATTTTCGTAAACATTTCTTTACAAAATGTACAAAAACACAACCATTCACGCTACAATGTTCTATGTGTTGCGTCAGATTAACGCAATATTTTACACTAGCTGAATTAAAAATGGCAGGGTGAATTATGGAAGCAACAATGGACTTTGAACTGACAAACTACAATTTTTATTCAAGCAGACTGGATATGGAACTTATATCCAACATTGTTGACACCCTTAAAGCCATTCTGGAAGAAGATAAAAAAGAAGAACAGCCCTTATTCCTGCGTGTATCTGACGATTTTATAATGAATATTGCACGCAAAGTTGTTCAAGAAAAGAAAAAAACCTTCCTAATAGGTATCACAGGCGAAAGTGCATCAGGCAAAACAGTATTTGTTGACAATACTATTGATGCAGTGGTTAGAGAAAAAAAAGAAGGTATTTATACAGTAATTCGTCAAGATGATTATTACAAAGATACCTCTAAAGAACTAAGAGAAGCAGGAAGCTATGATGCACTATTTAGAACAGGTTTCAGCTTTGACACTCCTGAAGTTATTGACCTTGCTCTAATGAGAAAACATCTTGAAGGACTTAAAAATGGGGAAACAGTTCAGTCTCCAAAATACGATTTTGTAACTTGCGAATCCCACCCTGACGGCGATATTAAAAAGCCTGCTAAAGTCATTCTTACGGAAGGTTTGTATGTGCTAAACGAAGAGGTTAGAGATATTATGGACGTAAAAGTCTATGTATTTACTCCTATAGATGTTATAAAAGAACGCTGGTACAAACGTGCGGTATCAAGAGGTAAAACAGGCGAAGCTGCGGATTTGCAATTTAAAGACGTTAATGCAACGGCTCAAAAGTATATAAGACCAACCTACAACATCGCAGACTGTATAATTAACGGTATGGTTGACAAAGATTACATTAAAGTCATTACCGATAAAATTATGGCTCGTCTTAGCGAAATTTGCTGCTAAAGATTAACAAAGCGTACGGTGCTCAGTACTGATATCTTTTTTGTGTTTTTTGCTTATATTTTGATTTTGCGGAAAAAATTAGCGATTTTGAGATTCTTCGGCTTTTGCCTCAGAACGACAGCACACTTAAAGCCAAGCAAACACGTCATTCTGAGGGAAATATCCATTTTACCCGAAGAATCTCTTTTTTCACTGCACAAACTTTTTCCGCACACTCTTTTTGTAAATATTTGTAAAAATCTTTTTAAATTTAAGCAATTTTTTATCTTGATAAGATTTAATAGAAATGAAAAGTGTAGCAGAAAGGAAAAAACATGGTACAACCAATCGATTTTAACAAACCTGTTTATAGTGCAGTAAATATTAACATCAGAAAGCCTGAAGTTGATACAAAAACAGCGACTAATCCAATGACCGATAATAATGACAACGGAATTTATAATGCAGTAAAAATAGATATTGATAATCCTCGCATTAATAATGGTGAAACTCGAAAGATTTATGACTATCCTGAAGCAGACGGAATTGTTACATACGAGATGTTAAACATTAACCCGATTGCTTTACCTGAAGAAGAAAATAAACAAGCTTCTGAAGAACCGACTGTAGAAGAAAAGACTATTGAAGTACCTGCTCCTAACTATACAACTTTAGAAGCTGAAAAATCTGACTTGGCTGAAAAAAAAACCTCTGATTCAATAAGTAAACTATCCTTTAGGGCCTCTGATAATGAAATAAAAAGACCTGAAATAGTTCCGTCAGAGGATATTTTGCCAAAGGTTGATATTTCACTTGTTAACGAAAACTTAACCAGTTCAGACAAAGATATACAAGCTCAGCAGATAGAAGAAATTGTTCGTTTGTCAATAATGGAGCCAGAAAAAGCAAAAGATTATCTTGTAAGTGATGTTTTTTCAAGCTTAATAAAGATAACAGAAGAAGATGCAACTCAGCTTCCGGCTCCGACAAAAGAACAAATTGAAGCACGTCAAAAGCTTATAGCTAATGTTTTAGCAGTAGAAAAAGACAAAAATTCAATAAACAATCTTCCATACAAGTTGAGTGATGAAGAAATTGCTGCTGCAACGACATTATCACCTATGGAACTAACCGAAAGAAACAAAGAATATGCAATTACAGCATTGGGCGCTTTAGCAGAATTATTTATTGAAGATTATCAGGCTAAAGAAGGCAAGGTCGTTCCGATTACAGATGCCCCCGGAGTTTCAGCAATAGTTAACGCGTTAAGAAAAGACCCTGATTCAGGGGTAAAACTTGCATCAATTGATGCATTGCGACATATTAGCAGACCTGAATATAAAGAAGAATTATCTGCTCTTTTCTCCCTTGCTCAAACAGACCCAAATCCTAACGTGTCAAAAACGGCAGAAAGAGCAATTTTAGAACTAAACTAAAAACACATTCATTTTAATACTTTCATAACATACTACACACAAAGAAACCCGGCTTCTATTGAAAGCGGGTTTCAAAATTCTTAAAATGTTTTTCGCAAACAAATTTATATTTATTTTTTAGCACATAACTATCCAAAGTAACTTTCTCATTTGCTTTCCGAGAATTATAGCAAGAATAGTAAAGAATATGTCATAAAGCATTTGTATTCCGCTTTGTGAGGCAATCCAGCTAGTAACAAGCTCTATTGGAGCATGTCTGAGAGTTGAAACAAAAAGCATATATAAAATTCCTAAAACGTGAATTGTTACAACTCCTACCAAAGAAATAACAGGGATTCTAAGATAATCAGTCTTGCCTTTTAATAAAGTTCCTGCGAAAAATACAGCCGGTAAATATGCCAAAATATAACCAAAACCATATTCAAAAAGATAACTTACCCCTCCGCCTAACGCAAAAATCGGAAAAAACATTCCTAAAATAATATACCCAATAATCGCAGCCATTCCGAATTTTCTACCCATTAATGCAACGATGAAAAATAAAATAGGTATTTGCGGAATATAGTCATAACTTTTTATAAAATGTCGGATAATTTCCGCATCTGTTGGAGCTGAAGCCATAAAATCAAATGTATTTAAGGGAAAATACGGATGCTGAATTGTTACTTGAGTAAAAGTTGCAATAATAAGGAGTATAATGCTCAGCCCTGTCATAACAAGAGTTCCGAGCGTAACTCTAATCGGTTCACCTTTATATTTAAAGCTGTCTATTTGTTCTGCTACACGTTTACTCATAATATTTCTTTCAGCTTTTTACAGTTTTCTTCATAGATTGCTTTAAATTTTTCATAAAAAATATTTTCTGTCCACATTATTAAAGCATCTTCGTTGTTGTCTTGATAATATCCTTTTCTTGTTCCAAGTGATTGAAATCCATATTTCTCATATAGTTTAATCGCAGGAGTGTTGGATACTCTAACCTCCAGAGTCAGGTATTTAATATTATTTTTATAACAATCGTCAATAATTTTTTGAATAATGGCTTCGCCAATATGATTTCTCAAAAACTCTTTTTTTACCGCAATTGTTGTAATATGTCCTTCATCAATTATATGCCACGTTCCGGCATATCCTACAAGCTCACCGCTATTTGTTTTTGCGGAATAATACTTTGCAAGATTGTTTGACATCTCATCATAAAAAGATGATTTTGCCCAATGATGTTTACCATAAGCTTCGGATTCAATTTTGACAACATCTTCGATATCTTCTTTTGTCATAGGTAAAATTGTTACATCAGCTAAACTAACTACGGACATATACTCTCCCAATCAATATCATCCTCTGTTTCTTCTCCCGGTTCTATTATATGATCACCATCTTCAAGCATAAGCATTAAAGAAAGTTTTAATTGTTTTTTGTAATTCTCTAAAGCTTTTTCTCTTGTTTTTGCGCAAAAAGCAAAGCTCGGAATTTCTTTTATCTCAATATAATAATACGGATTTCCGTTAAAGTCCAAATCAGTTCCTTCAATCAATGTCCAATCAAGATTCAAGTAGTAATCCAAGTCTTTAGTCATCTAGCGATTTCTCCGTCAAAGGCTGTTTAATCATAATCCCTTCACCGCCTATTACATCTGCTTGTTTACCGTTTATGTAAAGATAAACAGGCAGCTTTGTATTAGCCAATGATGTTTTAATTAATTGCCGCACTCTTATATATGTACTTTCGGCGCCGCCACCGCTTTCAAACGAAGATGACAAATCAATAAGTATATTGTTTGAACCTTCTCTAACAGATAATATCTTTGTTCCGGCAGGAATCTCAGACGATAAACCCTTATTTGATTTTTCCCAATCACTCGGAGCGGATAAAAGTTCTTTTATTGCATAGTTAAAACAAGATTTTTCGACAGAGATATCACATTTTCTGTTTACTGAACGTAAATTTCCTTTTGAGTCTGTTACATAAATTTTAACTGTTTTTATCTCTTTTTTTACGGGTTTTATTTCCGTATTTTCTGCGTTATCAGAAGGTTTTACAAATGGATTAATTTGTTCTTCCGATTCTTGATCACGCATCGGAAAATTAAAACCTTCTTTATTAAAGAATGAGAAATAAACATATACTACTGTTATTATAATTAAACATATTATTCCGAATTTTTGTGAACCGTTCATTTTTAACTCCTGCTCACTTTGTTGCTACAACGTATATTTTACCATCCACTTTGACCTTGTTGTCAACTATATTAATATTCTCAATAGTTCCTTTTTGTTTGTTGTTATCCAAATGGTCAAGAGTGAATTCCAGCGGATTCAAATAATTAATAAGATTTGCAACTTTATTTAAACCTAAATTGCCATAAGCGGTATCTATGCTAACATTTTTTGCTTTGATTTTACCGTTAACAACCTCAAAATCAGATTTAGCTACAAAAGATTTATCCTTTGTAATAGCAATAGGCAGATTGTAATCTGTTATTATATACATCTTGTTATCAACAATTTTTATTCTTACACCTTTTATTACAAAAAATGGTTTAGCAATCTTATTAACTTTTGTTAAAACTTTCATATAATCTGAATCTTTTAAAGCGGCATTTATAGCTTCATCGTCTAAAAGAAGGTCATAAGCATAGGTCATATCAGACTTAAACACCATTGGAGTTTGAGTATAATCAACATAATTGTAATCCGTCAAAGATTTTAAGTGTACATAAGGAATTGTAACTTCTTCAACTTTTACATCTTTACCTTCAATTTCTATGTATTTGAAAATCCCTCGTTTTATACTGGAAGTCGTATATCCTTCGAATTTAACATCAAAATTTGTTCCGGTTTCTTTCTTTAAAGCCTTTTTAATCGCTTTTTTAGCAATCATCTCAGCAAGCGGCTTAGTTATTGTAAAGTGATTTGTACTCTGCAAATATTCCTGAGAAAGTCTGTCAACTCCTGCAAATGATATTCCTGATGTTAAAAATAATATTAATAATAATGGTAAAATCTTTTTCATATTAACTTTCCTCTTTTTGAGTATTATTTGCTTTCTCCGACTCCTTTATAAAACTCATTTGTAATAAGTTGAGAATATTTTTTCTTTTCGCTTAATGATAAAGCTAATTTTTCAGAACCGTCGGATGTTTGAACGCTAGCTACAACCCCTGCTATATCAGAGATAGGAAGCCTTGAAACATGAGCTTCAAATTTTGCAAACGGAACTGTTTGACCGTATACTTCCATTGTTCCTCTGCTTGTTATAGTTAAATCTTGAACTTTTACACCTTTATATTTAACTTTTTCCGATAAATCTTGGAGTTTTGCATCTATGTTTTGGCTTTTAATATCCTCTTTTGTTAAAAGCGGTTTTTTCCCTGAATCAAGTATAACCATTTTCTGTCCGGATGCCTTATGTTCTGCTACAACTGCTTTATATCCGGCAAGGTTCATAGTATTATCAATAATAAATTCTTCATTCATTTTTGAAAAATCACCAATTTTTCTTGCGCTATCAGCATTATGCTGAGCAATAAAATTCATCACTCCGTCTTTTATGCCCTCAACATATTTTTGTCCGCCTATAGCGTTAAAGCCTATTAGAGCAAGGACAATAATCGTTGCATTGAAAACAATTTTTATCATTCTAAACATAAAACTTACCTCGACTCTATTATATCATGTAAAATTGTTTATAATTATTAAAAATATTAAATATTGAATTATTTTCAAAAATTATATAAAATAAATATGGTCTTTTGAGGTAAATATGTTTTTAATTTACCTTTGTATGTTCATGAAATAAGAAGGAGAAAGACATGAAAGAAAATTTGAGAAAGTACCTCGTTGAATTTATCGGTACATTTTTCTTGGTATTCACAGTGGCATCCGCAGTTTTATTTGGCGGCGATAATGGTGTAATCGCACCTTTATCAATCGGTTTTGCATTGATGATAATGGTTTATGCCGGCGGACACATTTCCGGAGGCCATTACAACCCTGCTGTATCTTTTGCTGCAGCAATCAGAGGCGCATTAGCTTGGGGACAATTAATTCCTTATTGGATTTCTCAAGTAATAGGTGCCGCTTGTGCAGCACTTTTAGTTGCACACTACGCAGTACTGCCTGAAACAGTTGGTTGTCCGTTCTCTTGGGTTCAAGTAGTAATAGGTGAATTTTTATTTACATTCGCACTTTGCTACGTTGTACTACAAGTCGCTACATCAAAGAAAACTGAAGGTAATTCCTACTATGGATTGGCTATCGGCTCAACTGTTTTAGTAGGTGCGTTTGCTGTCGGCGGAATTTTCTGCTTAGGAGCATTCAACCCTGCAGTTGCAGTTGGTTTAGGATTAATTAAATCTGCTTGCTGGGCAGGTGTTGGTATTATATCAGCTGTAAATCTTATTGCAGGCTTTTGCGCAGCTCTTGTTTATAAATTTGTTGATACAGAGGAGTAATTTACATATCCTATTGTAAATAATTAATTTTAAACAACAAACAAAAGCGGTCAGATTAATTTTTCTGACCGCTTTTGTTTTTATTTAAGTAAACTATCAAAGTCTTTTATTTCTTCTATTGCTCTGGCCAATTTCTCTGTTGAGGTTATTTCTGGTTGTTTTAATCTTGGGTGTTCTCCCAATTTCGGAACAGAGCCGGCTTTGCGGGCAACACCTTTTTGAAATTCGTGTAACGAAAAAGATCTGTTGCTTGGTCTTAATGAAAAAATTACAAATTCATCTTGGGCATAAATGTCGGGATTATTGCACTCTTTTCTAACATTATGAGTAACTTCTATAACTTCATCTTTTTTAAAAAAATCTAAAATTTTACCAAATAAAGTTTTTGGCTTTCCTGCAGCTACAAACTCATCGATTGCAGGACTTTTTAATATTGCTTCTTTGATGCGCGGCGGAACTTTTTCCAAGTAATCTACATTGATATATCTTGAATTAAATGCAACATTATTTACATTATTGATAGTATTATTCATGTTTTTACCTTTCTTTTTTTATTATAAACAAAACGTGTAAAAATTTTTTTTGCTATTTAAATTTTAAAATTTATGCTAGAATATATACATTAAGCTTATTTTATGTAGAAGAAGGGAGCTAAACATGGAAAAATTGGCAGATATAGGTGTTTTTGGCGGTTCAGGGTTTTATAAATTTCTGGATGATATAAAAGAAGTTAAGGTAGAAACACCATACGGAATGCCTTCTGACAGTCTTTTTATCGGGAAAATCGGTTCACATAAAGTAGCTTTTATGCCTCGTCATGGCAGACAACATACAATTCTGCCCCATCTTATTAACTATAGGGCTAATGTTTGGGCGATGAAAGAAGTTGGCTGCAAACGTGTAATATCACCTTGTGCAGCAGGAAGCTTGCAAAAACATGTTGAACCGGGGCATTTTGTTATATGCGATCAATTTGTTGATTGGACAGACGGCAGGAAATCAACGTTCTTTGAAGGTCCTGTTGTTACTCACCCTTCTGCAGCTGAAACGTACTGTCCTGAACTTAGACAACTTGCTATTGATACAGCAAAAGAACTAGGTATAACAGTTCATGAGCAAGGTACTGTTGTTGTTGTAAACGGGCCTCGCTTCTCTACAAAGGCAGAATCAAAATTCTTTACCGCACAAGGTTGGGAAGTAATCAATATGACTGCTTATCCTGAGGCATACTTAGTAAAAGAAGCTGATATGTGTCCGCTTAATATATCATTAATTACCGATTATGATGCAGGGCTTGTTGGAGATGTTCCGCCGGTTTCTCATGGAGAGGTTATTGAGGTGTTTAATAATAACATAGAAAACCTCAAGAAATTGTTATTCACTATGATAGAAAGAATTTCCGCAGAAAACGATAAATGTGATTGCAGAAATACCAAATCTAATTCCCAATTACATTAGGAGAAAATTATAAAGGAACAACAATGATTTCAAGAATAATAAATCAATTATTTTATTTCTATTATTTACTATTAATTATAAGAATATTTTTAACTTGGATTCCAAATATTGATTGGAATGCTCAGCCATTTGATTTTATGCGCTCATTAACAGATCCTTTTTTGAATATATTTAGGGGAATTATACCGCCAATCGGAGGAATGCTTGATATCTCGCCAATTATTGCATTTATTGCATTACAATTCTTACAAATAGGGGTTAATTGGATATTAGCATTTTTAGGGTTGTAAATACTAATAACTCTATTAAACTCGTGCTATAATATTGTCTATGAGATTAGAAACGAGCAGTTTTTTTGATGCGTTGGCAAGGAATATAAAACTCGGTAAGTCATTCACTTTTACGGGACTTACTACGTTCTCTCGGCTCTTGTTATTAAAATACATAAAAAAATTATCTGATAAAAAAATTCTTTTTATTACGTCTACCGAGCAGTCTGCTCTTAGATACAGTGCCGATTTGGAGAGGTTATTTGAACTTGAAGCCGTTACTTTACCTTATCAAAATATTTCGCCTTATGAAATGGTAAATTCTAATCTCTATGACTATCAAAAACAAATTAGTATTCTTTTAAATCAGCCTGAGATAGTTATAGCACCTGTTAAATCTTTATTAGAAAAATTTCCGAAGGATTCGTTTTTTGATGTTAACTCCTTTTCTTTAAAAATTGGTGATAGCATCGACCAGAAAGAATTGTTGGAAAAGCTTGTGCAACTTGGTTATAAGCGTTCAACAATGGTTTCTGATATCGGTGAATTTTCCATTCGTGGTGATATCGCTGATATTTATACGCTTGAAGAAAACCCCGTGCGTATTGAGTTTTGGGGAGATGAAATTGTTGATATCAGATATTTTGATAATGAAACGCAAAGAGCAATCCCCTCTCCCCAACCCTCTTCCGAAGGGCGAGGGAGCATAGAAAAAACTTCTAAAGTACAAATTTTTCCAATTTATAAGTTTGTTTTGCCGGAAAAACCACCTAAAGAATTTTCTGCCGGCTTAATAGATAAATTTATAGAAGAAGGTTATTTTGAGGGGATAAATGTATATCAGTCATTTTTTAATCCTGATTTAGTAAGTATTTTTGATTATTTGAAAGACTATATTGTAATTTTTGATGAAGAAGCGGAAATAACATCAAAATACGGACTTATTGCAGAAACTTTTGATAATAATTATAACGAAGGTTTGAAAACAGAGCAAATCGAGCCTTTAAAATCTTTAAATCACTATTCCTTAGAAGATTTTACTCAGCAGGTTGCAGGGCTTCAAAAGATTTATCTGAATAACTTCTTATCTGATGAAAGTAATGAAGTTATTGATATTGATGCTCGTAACATTCAAATTTTTGATGCGGACATGGACTCTGTTGCAAAATATCTTAAAGAGCATAAAGATTTTCAAATAACTATCGCAACAGATTTTCAAGAGCGTGTAAAAGAGGTTCTGTCGTCTTTTGGAATTTTTGATATTGAATTTATAAAAAATATAACTTCTCAAGGTACGATTATTCCTGACGGCAAAATACTTTTGCTTACTGATAGAGAGTTGTTTAACAAACGTCAAAAGGATATTCCGACAAATCGCAAACGTCATTACAAGGAAAAAGCTGAATATATAGAAAACATAAATGACATTCAAGAAGGCGAGTATGTAGTTCACTCTGTTCACGGGGTAGGTATTTATAAAGGGCTTACCAAACAAGAACTTGACGGACAGCTTAAGGATTATTTAACGATTGAGTACGCAAACAAAGATAAACTTCATATTCCTGCTGAGCAAATAAATATGTTATGCCGTTATCGCGGCTCAGGACAGGTTAAACCAAAACTTTCCAGAATGGGCGGCTCAGATTGGGAAGGGGTAAAACAAAAGGTTAAGAAAGCGGTTGAAGCAATTGCTTACGATTTACTCCGTTTGTACGCAAGAAGAAAAATGAAAGAAGGAATTGCATTTGCTCCTGATAGTCCTCTGCAATTAGAGATGGAGGATACATTTGAATATATTGAAACTCCTGACCAGCTAAAAGCAATTAATCAAATCAAAGAAGATATGGAAAGCTCTAATCCTATGGACAGACTTGTATGCGGTGATGTAGGGTTTGGTAAAACTGAAGTCGCTATGAGGGCTATGTTTAAAGCAGTAACTTCACTTAAACAAGTTGCCGTAATTGTTCCGACCACAGTTCTTGCACTTCAGCATTATCAAACAATTAACGACAGATTTAAACCGTTTGGGATAGATGTTGAACTTCTATGTCGTTTCCGCTCTACAAAGGAAAGGAACGAAACATTAAAAAACCTTGCAACGGGAAAGTGTGATGTAGTAATTGCAACGCATGCTCTTTTGCAGGACAAAGTTAGTTTTAAGGATTTAGGCTTGCTTGTTATTGATGAAGAACACAGGTTTGGTGTAAGGCACAAAGAGAAATTAAAAGAATTTAGAGAAAATATTGATATAATCTCAATGTCTGCAACTCCTATTCCGAGAACTCTTTATATGTCATTATCAGGAATAAAAGATATATCAGTTATCAACACTCCGCCTCAGAACCGTTTGCCGATTAAGACTTATGTTGGGGAATACAACGAGCAGACAGTTAAAAATGCTATTACAAATGAGTTAGATAGAGATGGACAGGTATTTTATCTTTATAACAGAGTTGAAACGATTGAAGAATTTAAGCTGGAACTTCAAAAACTCGTTCCGCATGCAAGAATAGCTGTCGGGCATGGGCAACTAAGCGAAAAACAGCTTGAAGATGTTATTGTGGGATTTGATAACCACGAATACGATATTTTACTCTGTACAACAATTATTGAAAACGGACTTGATATTCCAAACGCTAATACAATAATTATTCACGAAGCAGATAAACTGGGTTTAGCCCAGATGTACCAATTAAGAGGTCGTGTCGGAAGGTCTGAAAAACAAGCATATTGTTATTGCTTGTATAAAAAGAATAAAGAACTTTCTGATGAAGCAAAAGAAAGATTAAAAGCAATAAAAGAATTTACAACGCTCGGAAGCGGATATCGTATTGCAATGCGTGACGTTGAGATTAGAGGTGTCGGGAATATCTTGGGAACAAAACAACACGGACACATGATTAACGTAGGGTTTGATACATATTGCGAACTTCTAGAAGAAACCGTTAATGAATTAAAAGGCGAGAAGATTAAAGCACCTAAGCCTACCATTGTTGATATAAATGTAACTGCTTATATTCCTGATGAGTGGGTGGGTTCAACCGAACAAAAAATGATAGAATACAAGCGTTTATCAGATGTTAAGAATGAAACAGAATTAAATTACATAGTTTCAGAATGGAAAGACCGTTTTTCAAGAATTCCCGATGAGGTTGAGAATCTTATTAAATTAATTAAAATTCGTCTTGCAGCTACGGATTGCGGAATCTCAATTATTCGAGAAGCAGGCTCTGATATTAGAATTTATACACCGTTTACATCTTATGAATGGAATATTATAAAACAAGGTTTAGATAAAGATATATCAAAGAAAATAAAATTTACAGTCGCACCAAAATCAAGTACGGATGCAAAATCTATAATGCTTATTAATAATGAATATTTATCTTTTGAAGAAATATTTAATATTTTAACAGGCTTATTTTATTACATAAAAGAAACCGCAAATAAATACGGTGGATAAGTATTTTCAAGTTATTGTCAGGTAAAGTCTGACCTACAAGGGTAAATATATAAACTGAATAATATTGAACAAATAATACTTTGTCGAAGTAGGTCAGGTTCTACCTGACAAATACTAAACTTTTTATCAACATAATTAAATCAAATTATTTATGTTCTATTTTAATCTCATACCCCAAAATATCTGCAATAAGGGCAACTTCATTATAGGTAATTGTACCGCTGGATAATTTTCTGGAAAAAACTTCAGGTGAATATTTTTTCCCGCTTCTTTCAGATAATAGCTCTGCCAGCTTTTTTTGTGTAAGTATTTCTCTTGTTAAAAGTAATTTAACTACTTCTTTTGCACTGAGTATCATACAATTAATTATATAAATTCTGCAACTTATTGACAAATTAATCAATAAAATGTATTATTATTGATGTGATAATTAATTTATTAACAATTTTATCAATAAATTATTAATTAAACTTAATAGAGGAACAAATATGAATATTAAAAAACAGCAAAAAATGGACATGTATATTCAGAAAATATCTTGGTACACTACTTACATAGATTGTTTTACAAGAATTATTAACAGTTTCATAGAAAACGGTGAGGAAAATATTGAGCCTTGTGATATCCCAAATTTAATGGAATTTAATACAAAACTAACAAACAGGCTATATAAAATTGTTTTGAAAATGAAAGCTGATTGGGAATTTGATATGTAAGCTCTAATAATGCAATTAAATACTTTTAATTGTAATACAACGGATAATAATATACTTAACATTTAAAACTCTTTGTATTATTATATAATTGGTTAGTCGTTAAAAAGAGAGAAAATTAAAGGAGTAATATATGAAGAAATTATTAGTATGTTTAGCTATGTCAACGGTTTTGTTTACCGGCTGCTCATTTTTACACAGAAATGGCATTGTTGAAGTAAATGGGCAGGTCATTACACAAGCCGATTTTGACAGAGAATTTGATAAGAGTGTTGACCAATCTATGCTTAAAGCATTTGGTGGTTCTAAAAACTTTGTTAAATCCGATGAAAACCCTATGTATGGTGTTTTTAAAGAGAAAGTTGTTAATGAACTTATTATAAAATCTCTTTTAGATTCCGAAATCGAAAAACGAGGAATTGAAGCGACAAAAGAAGATGTTCAAAACGAACTTAAAACTGTAATTAATAAAGTAGGTTCAAAAGAAGAGTTGAACAGAATTCTAAAAGAAAGAAATATCTCAAATTCGCAATTTACAGAAGATTTAAAAACTCAAATAAAAATCAGAAAACTTGTTAACTCTATAGAAAAAGTCAAAATTAGTGATGCAGATGCTCAAAAATATTATGATACTCATAAACAAGAATTTGTTCACGGAGAACAAGTAAGAGCTTCTCATATCTTAATTTCTGCCAACTTGCTTGAAATGATTAGAACTATGAAGGAAAAAAATCCTGAAATCAACCCTACAGATATGAATGCTGAAATTGAAAAACAAATGGCGACTCAAAAATCAAAAGCAGAAGCTATTTTAGCTGAGGTTAAAAAGAATCCTGATAATTTTGCAAAAATAGCTCAACAAAAATCAGACGATAAAGCAAGTGCAGTGCGTGGCGGTGAGCTCGGTTTCTTCCCTAAAGAAGCTATGGTTCCTGAATTTTCAAAGGTTGCATTCTCTATGAAACCTAATACAATAAGCAATCTCGTTCAAACAAATTATGGTTATCACATAATTAAAGTTACGGATAGAATTGAGGCAGGTACAACTCCGTTTGCAAAAGTTAAAGATGAACTAAAATTCTATCTGGAAACACAAAAGCAAATTTCAATTTTAAAAGACTTAACGGCTAGTTTAATGAAAACGGCCGAAATCAAATATCTTGATGACAGTTTCAATCCTTCAAAGGTGGTAAAAGTAAAAGAAACTCCGGTTGAAGAAAATAAAACAGAAGATAAGAAATAGATAACAAAAAATTGGTGGCTTTTTTAAGCCACCAATTTTTTGTTAGAAAGTTACGCTTCGTTTAATATTTTTAAAACAGTCATCATTAGGAATCTTAAAACCAAATATACTATGTTCATCTTGATAACTTTGAACAAACATTATACCATTATGAGCCTCAACTATCTTTTTAGATGCGTAAAGTCCCAAACCTATACCGCAATGGTTTTGTGAAAATGAAATATATCTTGCAAAAATCTTTTTTTGTCTTTCCGGAGATAAATAAGGACTTTTGTTTTCAAAACGAAAACAAGTATAATTTTCTTCGTTATATACATATATATAAAGCTTTGTATTTGGGTATGCATATTTAATACTGTTGGATAACAAATTCATAATTACTCTTTTTAACTGAACTCTGTCCCCCCAAACATTTTCTTTTTCTGCTCTGTTTTCCGCAATAATTTCAATACCCTTGTCTTTTGCTAGATAAACCATTTCATCAGTACATTCTATGGCTAAATCTGCAATAGAAACTTCTTCCGAATTTAAATTAATGGTTCCTTTTTCTGTCCTGTATGTTGTAAGCACGGAACAAAGCATAGCATTCATATATTTACAAGAATCAAGCACCATTTCCATAATTTCTCTCTGTTCAGGTGTAACTTGCCCGAATTTACCTTTTAATATAAGTTCTAATGCTCTTATTTGTGCTACGGTAGGATTTTTTAAATCATGGCTGAGTGAAGCTACAAATGTTTCTCTTTGTTTTTCCAAAGTATCATTTTCTTCGGCAATCTCCGCCGAATTATCGCTTGAAGTATTCATTCTCCCTTATCATCTCTCCTCTTGTTTAACACAAAAAATGCTACAACAAAGATTTTTGTCAAAAAATTCCCCAATCGGCTAATTTTATTTTTGAATAAGAATATAAATAGGGTTGTAGGTTAATGTCGGTCGATTGAAACAAAAAGAGTTGTATTCTTTTTCAAAATTTACTAAATCTTTTTTTGTCCAAGTTTCTTGGGATAATGCATTTACACCTGTATTTTGAATATGCTTCAAAACATCTTTTGGTGTCTTAAATGCCATCACTCTTACTTCTTCTTCAATTTGGGGTGAATAAATTTTCAACTCATTCTGCAACTCGGATTTAGAAAAATATGTAAGAGTTTTCCCGAGAACAAAATATATTTCTCTAAAGTTTTCTTTTCCAAAGGTTGAAAACAATAACTTTCCGTTGGGCTTTAGCTTGTTAACCAATTTATTAATAAATTCAGGTAAATTTTCCACCCATTGAAGTGATGCATTAGATATAATTAAATCAAAAGTTTTAGAATTTTCTATATAAGTTTCAATATCGCTTGTGATGAATTCTATATTTGAGTCAATTTTTTCTATATGTTTTTTACACTCAGGTACAATATCAAGTGCAATATAATTTTTGTAATCGAGTTTTTTATGTGCAAACTCTGTTAATAACCCTGTTCCGCAGCCGATTTCCAATATATCTTCAATTACTTGTTCAGCGGATATAGGATTAGCCATATTTATTAGTTTTTCTGCCATTTGTTTCTGAATATGAGCATTTTCGTTGTATGAATTCAACTTGCGCGAAAAACGCTGTTTTATAAGTTCTTTATTCATAATAGCTCACTCCATTTTTGAAAGTGATTGAATGGTGAGTGCCCGCTATCAATATTCGGTTCAATTTTCCAGAAAGCAATCTGATTTTTTGTCGGAATAATTTTATCCTCGGAAGCTATAATTATCCTGTCGTATTTAAAATTTTCTTTTGCCTGATAGTGTGTTAAAGCTTCAAGTTCCGATTTTTGGTTTTCATAATCTCTTGCCGGAACAGGAAACTCACATTCTTCATTGAACATGTTTTTTATAAATCTTTCTGCTCCTCTTGGTGAAAACCCTTTGAGTGTGAGATTATAAATCCTTTTTGGAATACCATACTCATCATCAATCGGTTTAAGCGTTCCGTTTATTGCGGTTCTTTTTATGCAGTCTATATCAAAAAGAGTTGCTGTCATTACGCCCATTGACCAAGCTACTAAATGTTTTTCGGGATATATGTTCAAGCGGGTAAAATCAAAATCTGTTTCTAACGTATTGTAGTCATAGAACATCAATACATCATAATCTTCAAATAAAAGATGATTAACGACGCTTTCATCCATTCCCCAACCGTTAAAAAATACGATTAGTTTTGGGTTATTTTCCCTGTTTAGCCATTTATATTCCATACAAACATTATAGAACAAATAAATTAATCTTGCGGACGAAGCACAGAAATAACTGCGTGATTAAGGTCTAAGTATTTTTTTGCCGTATTTTGTAAATCTTCTGCTGTTATGCTTTCGCAAATCGGTATATAATCTTCTGCCAGTGCTAAATCATCACAAACAGTCATATAATATCCTATTGTTTCACCTATATCAGATACCGTTTCAACATCAGATGCAAAACGTGATTTTACTTTCTTTTTAGCCTTGTTTAATTCTCGTTCTGTTATATTTTCTTTAACTTTTTCTATTTCTTGTTTAACAAGTTCTATAGCTTTTTCTTTGTATTCAGGATTAAAGTTTGCTTGTACAAAGAAGTTACACCCATCACGGAAGGTGTAATTTTCAGCATCAATAATATTAAAAATCTGTTCTTCTTGATTTTCTATTAAGTTTTGATAAAGTCTTGAGCTTGAACCCTCGCCTAAGATTATTGCAAGCATTTCTAAAGCAATAACGTTTCTTAAATCCTTAGCTAAAGCACCTAAGAATCCGAACATCATAAACGAAGAATTAATATTAGCTTCATTTTCAATATAAACTTGTTCTTTTACCGGTTCGTCAGGAAGAATGTTTCTTTGAGGCGGCTCCGGTCTTTCACCCCAATTAAATTCGCTTACGACTTTATTTAAAACTTTTTCGGACTCAAAATCACCAACAACTATTGTCGTTACATTTTTAGGTGAATAAAAAGTTCTATAGTAGTTCATAATCTCTTCTTGCGGAACTTGTGAAATTATTTCGGGAGTTCCGATAACATCACGTTTGTATGGGTGAGAAGTGTACATTGCATGGTTTGTTGCGTTATAAACCTTTGTCCACGGCTGGTCTTTTCTCATTCTGATTTCTTCGATAACAACATGTCGTTCACGCTTGTCGGTTACTGTTTTATCGTTAATATCAAAAGGAGCGCCCATTTCATAATCAGGAATAACGGGATCTGTCATCATATCAGCGTGCAGCTCGATTGCAGTGTTAAAATTTTCATCACCTTCTCCTTTTGGAAGAGTAACATAGTAGAATGTATAATCCTTCCAAGTTGCAGCATTAACAATAGCACCTTTTGCTTCAAGAATTTTGTCGAACTCGCCTGCTTTATGCTTGTGTGTACCTTTAAACATAAGGTGCTCAAGGAAGTGTGAAATTCCGTTATTTTTGTCGTTTTCGTTTATCGAACCTGTTTTAACCCAAGAAGACACATTAACCATGTCCCCTTCTTTGTGTGCTAAAACGATTGTGTGTCCGTTATCTTGTTCATATATCTCTACATCTCTTGTTAGAAAAGGATATTTTACTAATGTTTTTTTCATAATTCTCCTCTGATAATCTATAGTTTATTCTTATTATACAGACTATAAGATTTTTTTACAAATTTACGGAAAAAAGCGTCTGACCGATCCGGTCAGACGCTTTTTAGAATTACTTTTCTTCTTATAATTCAGAAGTACAATGCGGACATTTTTTAGCATTTATAGGAATTTGGGTACAGCAGAACGGACATTCTTTTTCTGTTGCTGCAGCTTCAACGGCTTCTTCTTTGCAAGCTTTATCTTTAATTGTGTTAACTGCTTTAATAATTGCAAAAATAGCACAAGCCACAATTAAAAAGCTGATGATAGTATTAATAAACAAACCGTAATTAATAGTTACAGCACCTGCAGCAGCTGCCGCATCAAGAGAATCATACTTTTCTCCTAACGGATAAATTGTAAAGTACAAGTTTGAAAAATCAACTTTTCCTAATATAAAACCGATTGGAGGCATAATGATATCTTTTACAAGAGAATCAACAATTTTACCGAACGCAGCACCAATAATTATACCGACTGCCATGTCCATTACGTTTCCTCTTAAAATAAAATCTCTTAATTCCTTACCTAAATTTTTGAACATAATAAACTCCTAATTTTCTATTACAAAGGTATATTATCAAATTCAAGAAAAGATTACAAGGTAATTTTTATTCTTCATTACTACATATACCAAAATCCTTAGTTTGATGCGTAAAATTAAAATAAATCAGGTTTACATCTTAAAAACTCACTTGCTGAAAAAACATGTTCATGAGAAGATATTTATACTGGCTAACAGTATAAATAAGCGTGCAAAAAATTTGCACAAAATCGTAGTAGTAGGGCGAAAATATCGCCAAAAGAATATAGAAGGAAAAAGAAAAATGGCTAGAAAAACTCCATTAGAGAAAATCAGAAATATTGGTATTGCCGCTCATATCGACGCAGGTAAAACCACTACAACTGAACGTATTTTGTTTTACACAGGTAAAACTCATAAACTTGGTGAAGTTCACGATGGTGCTGCTGTTACCGACTTTATGGATCAAGAAAGAGAAAGAGGTATCACTATTCAATCAGCTGCTGTTACTGCTGAATGGAAAGGGCACCAAATCAACATTATCGACACTCCTGGGCACGTTGACTTCACAATTGAAGTTGAGCGTTCTCTCCGTGTATTAGATGGTGTTGTTGCAGTATTCTGTGCAGTAGGCGGCGTTCAATCACAATCTGAAACAGTTTGGAGACAAGCTAACAGATACGAAGTTCCTCGTATGGTATTCGTTAACAAAATGGACAGAACAGGTGCTGATTTCTACAGAGTTGTTGACCAAATCAAAACTCGTTTAGGCGGAAATGCTGTTCCTATCCAATTACCAATAGGTGCAGAGGACAAATTTACAGGCTTAGTTGACCTTATGACAATGAAGGCTGAAATATATACTAACGATTTAGGTACAGATATTAGAGAAGAAGAAATTCCTGCTGATTTACAAGAAAAAGCAAAAGAATACAGGGATGCTATGGTTGAAGCTATTGCAGGTGAAAACGATGATTTAATGGAAAAATTCTTTGAAGATCCTGATTCAATTACTGTTGAAGAATTAAAAGCAGGTTTGAGAAAAGCTGTTTGTGAAAATAAAATCGTTCCTGTAACTTGCGGTACAGCATTCAAGAACAAAGGTGTTCAATTACTTTTGAACAACGTTGTTGACTATATGCCATCACCTGTTGATGTTAAAGCTATCGAAGGTGAACTTGAAGACGGTACAAAAACAGAAAGACATTCTTCTGACTCTGAACCGTTCGCAGCATTAGCATTCAAAGTTATGACTGACCCATTCGTTGGTCGTTTAACATTTATGAGAATATACTCAGGTATCATTACTTCAGGTTCTTATGTTCTTAACGCTTCTAACGGTAAGAAAGAACGTATTTCAAGATTGGTTCGTATGTATGCTGACCAAAGACTTGAAGAAAACGAAGTTTATGCAGGCGACATTTGCGCAGCAGTTGGTTTAAAAGATACTACAACAGGTGATACATTATGTGATGAAAAAGCACCTATTATTTTAGAAAAAATCAACTTCCCTGAACCGGTTATCTCAGTTGCAATCGAACCTAAAACAAAAGCTGACCAAGATAAAATGGGTATTGCTCTTCAAAAACTTGCTGAAGAAGATCCATCATTCAGAGTTAAATCTGATACAGAAACAGGTCAAACAATTATTTCAGGTATGGGCGAACTTCACTTAGATATTATCGTTGACCGTATGCTTAGAGAATTCAAAGTAGAAGCAAACATCGGTAAACCGCAGGTTGCTTATCGTGAAACAATCAGAGGAACTGCTGATCAAGACTCTAAATTCATCCGTCAATCAGGTGGTAAAGGTCAATACGGACATTGTAAAGTTAGAATCATGCCTGCTGAAGAAAATGCTGGATTCGTATTCGAAAACAAAATTGTCGGTGGTGCTATTCCTAAGGAATACATTGAACCTGCAAGAAAAGGTATGGAAGAAGCTCTTGAAGGCGGTATCTTAGCAGGATATCCGATGATTGACGTTAAGGTAGAACTTTATGATGGTTCTTACCACGAAGTTGACTCATCAGAAATGGCATTCAAAATAGCAGGTTCTATGGCTATCAAAGATGGTTGTAAGAAAGCTCAACCATGTATCTTAGAGCCTATGATGAAGGTTGAAATTGAAATTCCTGATGAATTTACAGGTACAATCATCGGTGATATCTCAAGAAGAAGAGGTAGAATCGAAGGTCAAGAACCTCAAGGAAACACAGGTAATGTAATCGTTAGAGCAATCGTTCCGCTGGCTAACATGTTTGGTTACGCTACAGACTTGCGTTCAAACACTCAAGGTCGTGGTACATTCTCTATGGAATTCCAAAAATACGAACAAGTTCCTGCTAATGTTGAAAAAGAAATTATCGAGAAGGCTGGAGCTAGCAAATAGGGGTAAATATATATCCGTTTAATGCGAGCGACCAAGACCGCAGGAGCATGTGAGTAGGAAAAATATCATTGGTGCAAAGAAATGCACCCTATAATAAAGAAAAATGCGTTCAATTTTGAAAATATATATATTCAAGATTGAACGTATTTTCTTGTTTTTGTTAAAAATAGGCTCCCTCTCCTTTTGAGGAGAGGGTTGGGGTGAGGTAATAAAATTTATTAACGGAATATTTCCTTTTTAAGTTTTATATAAATACCTTCTAAATTATCATTTATATCATTATTCCAAAATCTTATAACTTTGTAGCCTTCACCTTTTAAAAATTCTGTTCGTTTTTTATCATATTCTATCCTATCAGGTACATTATGCTGTCCACCGTCAAGTTCAATAATTAATTTTTTTTCATTACAACAAAAATCTGCGATATATACTCCGATAGGTACTTGTCTTTTGAATTTTAAACCGAAAAATTGTCTATTTCTAAGGATAGACCATAATAATTTTTCTTGTTCTGTTTGTTCCTTTCGTAAATTTCTGGCTTTTTTAAATTTTTCATCCATGCTTTGATTATAACATGTTTTATATTTTTATTTACCTCACCCTAACCCTCTCCTCAAAAGGAGAGGGGACTGGCTTTTGTGCATCAAAAGGAGAGGGAGCACTTAATATTCTCCTTTTAAAGTTATGTAAACTAATAATAGGCATATTTTGATAATATAATTGCATATTTGTATAATAAGCATATGAAATATAGTGCTAAAGACTTGATAAAATTACTCATATCACGAGAAGGATTAACTCAAAAAAACTGGCTACTGTTATTGAAGAACATATTGGCAAAAAATACACCGCTGATGGTCTTTCAAGAAAATTAAACAGAGATACAATTACTTTTAGAGAAGTTGATTTAATTGCAGATATTCTTGCTTACTAGATAAAAGTTGATCATAAATAATTAGTAAAACAGATAGGCAAAATTTCAGCATAAATAAAGTTATGAAAATAAAGCTATTAAAAAAGTATAATAAAGATTTTATGACTTTTGATAAATTGAATAATTATGGTATAACCGCAATAAGAGGTCAGAGAAGTTGTCCTGAGGATTTATATCAAGCACTGAACTAATAATTTAGTGCGTCCTTTTCCATTCTTTTATTTGCTCTAATTTAGCTTTGTACTTTGTTTCCATTCCCTGCTCTGTTGGTTTATAATACTCTTTACCGACAAGAGAATCCGGAAGGCATTGCATACTTGTCATTTTTTCTTCATAATCGTGCGCATATTTATAACCTTTACCGTAATCCAATTCTTTCATCAATTTTGTCGGTGCATTTCTGATTTGCAAAGGAACAGGTTCTGCTATATGTTCTTTTGCATCACGTCTTGCAAGCATATATGCTACATCCATAGCGTTTGACTTTGGTGCCATTGACATATAAATAACTGCTTCCGTTAAATGAACCGTACACTCAGGCATTCCGATAAAATGACAAGCATGATAAGCTGCAACTGCAATTTCTAAAGCGTGAGGATCTGCAAGTCCTATGTCTTCCGAGGCAAATCTTGTTACACGGCGGGCAACGTACAGTGGATCTTCACCTGCTTCCAGCATTCTTGCAAGCCAATAAACCGCAGCATCAGGGTCTGAATTTCTCATTGATTTATGCAGAGCAGAAATAATATTATAATGTTCTTCTCCGTTTTTATCATAAAGAAGTGATTTTTTAGATATGCATTGTTCTAATGTTTCTTTTGTAATTGTTATTTCACCATTACCATCCACATCACCGTTTAAAATAACCATTTCTAATGTGGATAGTGCTGTCCTTGCATCTCCGTTTGCAAATTCTGCAATTATTTTTATAAAATCATCTTCAATATTAATTTTTTCGTTGCCAAAACCCCTTTCATCAGATATTGCACGCTTTAAAAGGGTTACTAAATCCTCCGTTTCAAGCGGTTTAAAAACAAAAACTTTGCAGCGGGATAACAGAGCCGAATTTATTTCAAACGACGGATTTTCTGTTGTCGCACCGATTAGAATAATGCTTCCTTTTTCAACATAAGGTAAAAAAGCATCTTGTTGAGCTTTATTAAAACGATGAATTTCATCAACAAAAACAATTGTTTTTTGTCCTAGTTTTCTGTTATTTTCAGCTTGTGCCATTACAGCTTTAATCTCTTTTATACCGGAGGTTACGGCAGAAAAGTTTATGAATTCTGAATGAGTTTTATTTGCTATTATTTGTGCTAATGTGGTTTTACCAATCCCGGGATTTCCCCAAAATATAATTGATGAGATTTTATCGCTTTCAATAAGTTTTCTTAAAACCCTGCCTTCTCCTATTAAATGCTTTTGCCCGACAAATTCGTCTAAATTCCTCGGTCTTAAGCGGGAAGCTAACGGTTGGTTTGTATCATCTTCAAAAAGTGATTTTTGCTCCATATTGATTTCCTATATTTTAGAATTATCCGGTATTTTAATTATACTTACTCTAAAAATCTGTTCAAGTACATTAAAGCATGTTTAGGTACTTTAAAAAGTTAAAAATCAGAATTTACTTCATCGGAAAATTTTTATTATATAATATTTTTGAGGTATCGTTTATGAGTATAATAGCTTGGAATGATTATTTTTTAGAGATGGCAAAGACATGTTCTATGCGTTCAAATTGTCTTAGAGCACACGTTGGTGCGGTTGTCGTCGGGCAGCAAGATAAGAAAATTAAAGCAACGGGATATAACGGAACTCCTTCAGGAGTTGAGTCCTGTTATGAAAGAGGTGAATGTTACAGGATAAAAAATAATATTCCGTCCGGCACTTGCTATGAGACCTGTCGTTCTATTCACGCAGAGCAAAATGCAATAATACAAGCAGGACAAGACAGATGTATGGGAGCAACTATGTATATATACGGTCATAATTTTATCTGCATTTTGTGTAAAAGATTTATTGTTCAAGCAGGAATAAAAGATGTTTATCTAAAAAAAGATGATAACTCAGAGATTTTGTACGTTTCAGTAGATGATATTAAACGGGAACTTGAAGCAGTACAGGAATTTACCCTC
>CACYKP010000012.1 GCA_902775025.1 uncultured bacterium
GTTAATGCCTTATTCAAATTATCTAACGTAATGTCATCTTTGTATTGATTGGCAAGCAAAGAATATGTATTGGTTAAACCTGAATTAAATCCTGTAAAAAGAGATGATCCGTTTAGTCGTTTATTACTGCTCATACTATCTCCTGATTTTAAAGTTCTATACCCATATATTAATAATACTTTTTAAAAAGTCAAACCTCTATTTAGATGAGATTTTTCAACTTTTTATTCCCATTAAGATTATATAAAGAGAACCAAAAAGTATGATACACTAAAAGAGTAAGGGTATTAATTATAGGAGGGAAATATGATTCCAATTTTTGATTCAAAAAGACAATACGCTAAAATCGGTTCAGAGATTGAAAAAGCAGTTTTGGAAGTTTTACGTTCAGGTGCTTATATCTTAGGACCAAATGTAAAAGCTTTAGAAAGCGAGCTTGCAAAATACATAGGCTGCAACTACACAGTTGCTCTTAACTCAGGTACAGATGCACTTCATCTTGCACTTAGAGCTTTAGATATAGGAAAAGGGGATGAAGTTATTACAACAGCATTTACTTTTGTTGCAACAACAGAATCAATTGAAATCGTAGGTGCAACGCCTGTATTCTGTGATATCAACCCTGATACATTCAATATTGATGCTGATAAAATCGAAGCATTAATCACACCAAAAACAAAAGCAATTATGCCGGTTCACTTATATGGTCAACCTTGCGATATGGATAAAATTATGGATATCGCTAAACGCCATGATTTATACGTTATCGAGGATTGCTGCCAAGCTATCGGTGCTGAATACAAAGGTAAAAGAGTCGGTACATTTGGTGATATCGGATGCTATAGTTTCTACCCAACCAAAAACCTTGGTACAATGGGCGATGGCGGACTTATTACAGTTAACAGCGAAAATCTTAAAAACAGAATTGTTGCACTTCGTAACCACGGCGGTGCAATCCGTTACCACCACGATGAAATCGGTGTTAACTCTCGTTTAGACGAAATCCAAGCAGCTATTTTGAGAGTTAAACTTAACTACATTGATGAATGGAACAAAGCAAGACGTGAACACGCAGCAACTTACAACAAATTGTTCTCAGAATGTGCTGATATTCAAACACCAAAAGAACTTGATAATACATATTGTGTTTATCACCAATATACAGTTAAAATTCCAAACAGAGATGAAATTTTTGACAAACTTCACGAAGCAGGAATCGGTGCTATGCTTTATTACCCAATTCCTTTGCATATGCAAAAAGTTCATGCTCATTTAGGTTACAAAATGGGTGATTTACCGATTACTGAGAAGAATACGGAATGTGTCATTTCACTTCCTATGTTCCCTGAATTAACTATCGAAGAGCAAAAAATGATTGCTTCTACCCTTATTGACTGTGTAGAAAAATCAAAAGCTATGGCATAGTATAGAATTGAAAATAGTTTAAACAATAAGGCGGCGGTGAATTTTCACCGCCGCCTTATTTATTATTGAGTTTTGTTTTTAAATTTGATATAATCTAAACATATAAAATATCGGTGGGGGATTTAATCCCTTATTCCGTTCCTCTCGCAGTAAATGTTTTAAGAGAGGTAGAGAGCGTAAAAAGAGGAAGCTTTATGAACAATATTATTATTTATTCAACAAAACCTATGCCGGAGCTGCAGGCGGTTTTAATGGAAGTTGATGATGCAGATATCAAAACGGTTTCTATTGATCAAATGAAAGACTATGCTATTCACAATCCGTCTTTAATGATTGTGGAAAACATTGATATGGCTAAAGATGCTTTGATGACAAACAAATTTCCTTGTCCGATTTTATTCTTTGGTCCTACAAGAAGAGATGTTACAGTAAGAGCAGAGGGATTTGATTTTATACAAAATCCTGCAAATACTGATGAATTAATTGTAAGAGTTAATGCTTTATTAAGAATTAAACAAATAAAAGATAGATTGGAAACAGTTTCTACAACAGATGATTTAACGGGGCTTCATAACAGAAAATACCTTCAGGAACGTTTGGAGGAGGAAATCTCTCGTTCGAGACGTTACGGAACAAAATTATCTTGTATTCTTTTTGATATCGACTTCTTTAAAGTTGTTAACGATATGTACGGATACGAATGGGGCGATATTTTATTAAGAAATATAGCAAACAAACTTGATGCGATGATTCGTAAAGAAGATATTTTAACCCGATACGGAGATGAAGAATTTTTGCTGGTTCTTCCTAATACTTCTGAAGAAAACGCTTTCTTGTTTGGTGAAAGATTCCGCAGAGAAGTTGAAAAAATGGAATTTATTCCTGCAGGCGAAGAAGAAGCTCACAGAGTAACAATATCCGGTGGTATATCCACTTATCCTTGTATGAAGGATGTTGAAGAAGATGCTAATACTGTTATACGTTATGCAGAGCATGCTCTTTATAACGCTAAGCACAGAGGTAAAAACAAAATTATCCAATTCTCTCAAATGAATTTGGAAATGTAGAGTAAAGATTTTTTGTAGAAAGAGGGTGGCTAAAAAGTCAGGTTTATCTCTGATAAAGATTCTTCACCCCTAAGTTGTTATTGGGTTCAGAATGACGTGCTTGCTTGGATTTCAAGCGTGCTTGTCATACTGAGCGAATGCGAAATATCTCGTTAAAATTTTGACTTTTTAGTCACCCCTCTTTTTATGTTATCGTTGACTTTACTCCCTGTCTGTGTCTTAATGTTAGATAAACACTATAAAAGCAGGCAAAAAAATGGATACATTAGTCGAAAAGATAAACACCCTTAAGAAAGAGAAAAATGCGGTAATTTTAGCACATTGTTATCAAAATGTGGAAGTAGATGAAGTTGCTGATTTTGTTGGTGATTCTTTGTATCTTAGCCGTATGGCAAAAGATACTGATGCTGATATTATTGTTTTTGCAGGTGTTTCTTTTATGGCAGAAACTGCTAAACTGCTTTCGCCTGATAAAAAAGTTTTATTACCTCGACTTGAAGCCGGCTGGTACCTGCGGTATGTTATGTTAATTCAACGGCTGATATTAAGGCTGAATGCGATGTTTGCTGTACAAGTTCTAATGCTCTGAATGTTGTTAAAAACCTAGGAGTTGATGAAGTTCTATTTTTGCCGGATACATATTTGGGTAAATGGGTTGAAGCTCAGCTTGAGGGTAAAGTAAAAGTACACACTTATAACGGTTTTTGTCCTACACATTTGAGATTAAGGGCAGAAGACATCGAAAAATCAAGAGAAGAACATCCAAATTCTAAAATTTTAGCACATCCTGAATGCCATCAGACAGTTTCTTCTTTAGCGGACTTTGTAGGAAGTACAAAAGAGATTATGGAGTACGTCAAAAATACTCAATTTAAGGAATACACTATTGCAACCGAAAAAGGTGTTTTTGACAGGCTTCTAAGAGATTATAAAGATAAAACGTTCTATTTATTATCAGAAAAACTCGTTTGTCAAAATATGAAATGGAATACTTTGGACGATATTTACAATTCATTGTTAAGAGAAGAACACGAGATTACATTGGATAAAGAAACATCAGAAAAAGCTATGGCTTGTATAAATAAAATGTTTGAAATCACAAAACCGGTAAAAGTCTAATTATTGTCAGGTGAAACCTGACCTACTATTACAATATATTAAAAATTTCACGTAAAGTATAAAAATAATTCCTGTAGGTCAGGTTCTACCTGACAAAAACTAAAAATCATTAAGGAGTGTAAAAATAAAATGAAAATATTAGTCGGGATGTCAGGCGGAGTAGATTCTTCGGTTACGGCTTTATTACTTAAACAACAAGGACATGAGGTCATCGGTGCTACAATGGCTATTTGGGGCGATAGAGGTGTAAAAGAACAGCTTAAAGATAAGCTTCCAAAGCGTCACGGGGCTTGTTTTGGTCCTGATGAAAAAGAAGATATTGAAGGTGCAAGAAAAATTGCCGAGGAAATAGGAATACCTTTTTATGTTTTTGATTGTGCTAAACAGTATGAAGAAATTGTTTTAGACAATTTTAAAAAAGAATACCTGAGCGGACATACTCCTAATCCTTGCATTTGGTGTAATTCGCTTATTAAATTTGATGTTTTGCCTCGTTTAGCTAAAGCAAACGGCATTGATTTTGACAAATTTGCAACAGGACATTATGCCGGGGTAAATGTAAGAGAGGATGGGCGTTACATCCTAAGAAGAGGGTTAAACCCCCAAAAAGACCAGTCTTATTTTTTGTATAGATTAAAACAGGAACAATTGGCTAATATTTATTTACCCCTAGGGGATAAAACAAAAGAAGAAATAAGAGAAATCGCAACTGCAAACGGACTTTCTGTTGCAGAAAAACCTGACAGTCAAGATTTTTATTACGGCGATTATAATGAGCTTTTGGGTGTTGAAGAAAAAGAAGGCAATATCGTTAATTTAGACGGTAAAATTTTAGGTACGCACAAAGGGATTTGGAATTATACAATAGGTCAAAGAAAAGGTGTAGGGGTTTCTTCAACAGAACCGCTTTATGTTTTGGAATTAAGAAAAGATACAAACGAAGTTGTTATAGGCCCTAAAGACAAGGCGATGAAGGACACTTTAAAAGCTTCTGATTTGAATTGGATAATAGAGCCCAGTCAAAATGAATTTAGGGCACAGGCAAAAATACGCTCAACACAACAGCCTGTTGATGTTAGTGTAAAAGTTGAAGGTGAAAATATAGAAGTAAAATTTGACGATATGCAAAAATCAATCGCAATCGGTCAGTCTGTGGTACTTTATGACAATGACCTAGTTCTTGGCGGCGGAGTAATTACAGAAGTATTATAAAGTTTTTTCTCAACTCAATATAAAAGTTTTGTTATAAAAGTTAACATTTGCCTTTTATATGTTCACAAAACGCTATGAAACATGTATCATAGAGTTATGGTTACTAATCTTGAGGAGTTATATTCGGTAGAACCACCGACAAAGTTGAGAAATAAAGATGAAAAGTTTTGTCCTGCACAAACTTCACCTTTTTGGCTATGGGTTGCAGACAGATATTTTTACGGCATGCCTGAAAAACGTTTTCACGGGCTTTATTATAAAGGAGCTGAAAAATTTTACACTCAAAAAGATCCTGATACACCGATAATTATGTTTGCACCACACCACAACTGGTGGGACGGCATGATGGGGTATGTAATCTGTAATAGAATCTTTAAAAAAGAGATTAGAATTATGATAGAGGAATTAAACAGATTTCCTCTGATAAGAAGGGGCGGAGCCTTCAGCGTTAACAAAAAATCACCGCAAGCATCAATGCCTGCTATTAAGTATGCAGTTGATTGCTTGGGAGATCCAAATAATATTTTATACATATTCCCCGAAGGTATTATTAAACCGCCAAACCACAGACCTTTAGAACTCCAAACAGGTATGACATATATTGCAGAAAAAGCAGCTAAAAAATACGGCAAAGTTGCTCTTATGCCTGTTGCAGTTAATTATTGTTTTTTGAGAGAAAACGTACCTGAAATATTAATAGATTTTGGCGATATCATTCACCTTACTGACGATAAACCAAACAGAAAAGAATATACAGAATACTTAGGCAAAGTTCTTGAAGAACATTGTGATAAACAGATTAATAATATAAAAACCGGTAATCTTAAAGGGTACGAGGTACTTTTCCAAACCAAACTCAGGTGGTACAGAAGAATTGAGCAAAGACTGAAAAAAATCGATCGCAGAAAATCGGGTGTATAATATGTTTAAAATTTTTGCCCTGTTGTTTTTAATACTATTTGTTTGGTCGTTTTTTATTGAACCGAATTTACTTACTGTAAAAAAATACAAAGTTAATAATCTTGACGGAAAAAAGATTGTTTTTGTAAGTGATTTTCATATTGCAAAAGCCGATAGAAGAAGGCTAAAAAGAATAGTAAAGAAGATAAATGAGATTAATCCTGATTTGGTTTTATCTGGCGGGGATTTTATAAAAGGACATACCGGAAAAACAACCCTGCCTATAGAAGAACAAGCAAAAGAGTTTTCAAAAATTAAAGCCCCAATTATTACAGTCTTAGGAAATCACGATGCTTGGTACGATAAATATAGGGTAAAAACAGCACTTGAAAAATATGGTATAACGGTTCTGCACAATACAAATACTAAGGTCGGCAATCTATATATAGCAGGGGTTGAAGATATGCAGACAAGTGTTCCTGAAGTTACTGTTGCATTAGAAAATACGGAATTTCCAAGAATACTTTTATCACATACTCCTGATATTTATTATAATGTGAAAGAAGATGTTGACTTAATTCTTGCAGGTCATGTTCATGGAGGCCAAGTAAGACTTCCGTTTTTTGGAGCGCTGATTTGCCCGTCAAAATATGGAACAAAATTTGCTTCAGGTGATTTTAAAGAGACACAAAACAGAATGATTGTTACAAAAGGTTTGGGAACAAGTATCTTAACCGTAAGATTTAATGATATACCTGAAATAGTTGTTCTGGAAGAATAGTAATTATTTATATAATAAGTTTGCGAAATGATTAACAATTTTGAGATTCTTCGGCTTTTGCCTCAGAATGACAGCACGCTTTAAATCCGTTATGCACGTCATTCTGAGGGAAATAACTATTTTGCTCGAAGAATCTTTTGCAATTTCAGAGTTCCTTCGCTCACGCTCAGGACGACGGCACAATTATTGCTCAGGAGGACGGTACGGTAAGTGCAACGCATGCACGTCATTCTGAGGGAAATAACTATTTAGCCCGAAGAATCTTTTGCAATTTCAGAGTTCCTTCGCTCACGCTCAGGACGACGGCACAATTATTGCTCAGGAGGACGGTACGGTAAGTGCAACGCTTGCACGTCATTCTGAGGGAAATATCCATTTAACCCGAAGAACCTCTTTTTTGACTACGCAAACTTTTTCCGCACTCTCTAATTGTTAAGTTTGTAAATATTTTTATTTTTTGTGAAATTTCCTCATAAAAAAATACTTTTATAAAGTATAAGAGAGAAAATATAAAAGAAAATATGAGGAGATGTCTTATGAGAAGTATAGCTTTAAAAGTTAAAGCGTTAGCTTTATCTGCAGTTTTTGCAGTTATGCAAGTATCGGCAGCTGTTGATACAGGTTTAGGCAAAGGACTTGGCGGAGCCGTAATGAACGGTGTCGGCGGAGGATATGCAGGTTTAGAAAAAGGTACAAATTCTGCAACACTTAAATTTAACGGCAACACTCATGTTAATTGGAATACACTTAATGTTAATAAAGGCGAAACATTAAACTTTAATGCAGTTGACGGCGCAAAAGGACTTACGGTCTTAAATACAGTAAATAACGGAATGTCAACAATATACGGTTCAATTAATGCTAATAGCGGAATCTCCAAATTAATAATTTCAAATCCAAACGGCGTTCTTTTTGATGGTGCAAAATTTTCAACTGCAGGTGATACATTAATAACAACTCAACCAATGACTGCAAAACTTGTTGACGGAGCTTTTACGGTACAAAAAGTTACAACAGCTGATACAGTTGGCATGGTTACAATTAATAACTCGGATTTCTCTGTCGGTGGCGAATTTAATATTTTATCACCATCTATGAACGTTGTTTCCGGTGCAATTTCTGCAGCAAACGGAGTTAAACTTGTTACGGCAAACGGTCAGGACTATCTGTCCGTTGGGAATGAAGCACCTGTCAGTTCAATAAGACTGGAAGCCGTAAACATTGACGGTAATGTTTATATCGTTTCAGGTAAAGGTATTGTTAAAACCGTAAATGGCGGCGATATTAAAGGCAATTTAACAATTAATTCAGATGATAGCGTATCTTTAAATTATGTCCACAATGATAAAATCCTGCACGTTGCGGGTGATACAAACGTAACAGGCAATGGGCAATTAATGTATGCTAAAAAAATGAAAGCCGACGGCAATGTAACATTAGAAAACGGCGGTGGATATCTTGAAGTAAGTGATGTTACAGTTGCAAAAGATATGAACCTCAAAACTGTTGCTAAATCAGAAAACCCTGACGGATTTAAACATTTTGTTCACGTTATCGGTGATAATGATATTAAAGGTAATTTTACTATTGATTCAAAAGACAATATCCATATAGGTAACTATAAACTTAAAGAAGAAACCGTTCCAAATGGCTGCTGCGGAACAAAAACAGTATATAACTACGCAGAAAGCGAACTTTTACCCGGAAGCTTAAAAGTAGGTAAAATACTTAAAGCAACTTCTCATGACGGACATATTATGACAACAGTTGATGTTAAGGCTGATACCATTGATTTAACTGCCGAAAAATTAAACGTCTTAAGCGATGATAAAGCATTACTTACTGCAAATCAATATAAGTTTTCTTCAAACGGCTATTTAGGCGGTATAACAGATTATACAGACGCCAACGGAAAAACAATGTCTAAAACAGAACAAATAATAACCTTAATGGAAAATTATACTTATATTCCAAAAGATATTAAAAGCCACGCTTATACACAAATTGCAGGCGGTAAAATTACAAAACTTGAAACACCAAATAACGCTCAAGCATTCATAGGCTCTAAAGGTGATGTTATTGTAACAGGCGCTAACGCAGGCGACGTAAACTTGACTGCTTATGATAAACGAATTGAAATTACAGGAAATAAAGTTCACGCTAATAACTTTAATATAGGAAATGAAACAAATACATTGAAGCTGGATTTTGAAGGCAGAGATTTTACAACAAATTATACAAGTATAAGGGATAGAAAAGTTGTAACTATTAAGCCTGATGAGGTAATAACATACGAATTGGCTGATGGCGGATATAATATGCCGACTTTAAAAGCAGATGAAGACACAACATACTTAGTCGGACCTGCAAAACCGGAGCCGCAACCTGAACCGGAACCACAACCTGAGCCGGAGCCGCAGCCTCAACCTGAGCCCGAACCGGAGCCACAACCTGAGCCGGAACCACAACCACAACCTGAGCCCGAACCGGAACCACAACCTGAGCCCGAACCGGAACCGCAACCTGAGCCCGAACCGGAACCACAACCCGAACCACAACCGAAACCTCAACCTCAACCTCAACCCCAAAAACCTACCAATGACGATAACGTCAGAGTAAGGGTAACGATACCTGATGACATAATGAAACCGGCAGTAAGTGCACCTGTAGCTTTTGCAAGTGATTTGGATGACGAAGAAGATGCCGCAGGGGTAAGAAAAAATGTTGACGGTTCAGTAACAGTAGTCAGAGCATTCCCGATATTTTAATCAAAACGCCGTATATAAAGAATAAAGCCGACAAATCTGTCGGCTTTATTTGTATTATAATATTATTGATTAAGAGGTAAGCGAAAATGTTTATATTAGAAAAACCTTATGTATCAGAATTTCTTGTAGATACAATTATTCAACACGATTGGGCTGTTTTAGATAATAAAGCTGTTGAAGAGTCGGGAATAGAAGATGGCGCCTTCAGGCTTTGGTCAACAGAAAAAGCTGCGAATAACTATATTAAACAAGAATACCCTCTTATATATGCAAATTCAGAAAATGCTATCAGTTGGGTTTTGGAAAATTTACCTAAATCAAACCTAAGTGAATACATAAGACTTTTCAAAGACAAAATTGCTTTTAGGGAACTAACAAAAAAGCTTTATCCTGATTTTTATTTTAAATCTATTGATTATGCAGAGCTTAAATCGCTAAGCACAAAAGAAATAAAGTTTCCGATTGTTATAAAACCTTCAGTAGGATTTTTAAGCTTAGGTGTTCATACAGTTTGGAATGAAAATGATTGGGGCGGAATAATCAGTACCATCGATAAAGATATGGCACAAGCAAAAACTCTTTATCCAGAAGAAGTTGTTAATTCATCAAAATTTATAATTGAAGAACTTATTGATGGAGAAGAATTTGCTATTGATGTATATTATGACAGAAATGGCGAGCCTGTAGTCTTAAATATATTTCAGCATATATTCAGCGACAAAAATGATGTTAGGGACAGACTATACATAATGTCTACAGAGATTATGGTTAAATATATGGCAAAATTTTCTCAACTCGCCGCAGAGATAGGAAAATTGAAAGATGTAAGAAATTTCCCTGCTCATATTGAAGTAAGAGTAACAGAAGACGGCAAAATTATACCAATAGAAGTTAATCCTATGCGTTTTGCAGGATGGTGTACAACAGATGTTGCAAAATATGCTTGGGGAATTAATGTTTATGAATGTTTTAATAATCAAATACGTCCCGATTGGAACGAAATATTATCTAAATCCGGCAGAGAAATATATTACTTTGCAATGGCAGAAGTTCCTTCAAACGTTCCAAGATATGAAATAAATAATTTTGACTATAATGGATTTTTATCAAACTTTTCTAATGTTTTGGAACTAAGAAGAATAAATTATAAAACTCATCCTTTGTTTGCCATAATATTCGGCTCAACTGCTGACAGGGAAGAGTTACAACGAATTGTTACGGCAAAAACAGAGAATTATATCCATTAATTTGTTATTCAGCAACTCTTATTAAGCTATCAACCGTACAATTATCAAGTTCTTTTACTGCTTCTTTAATGAGTTTTTCTTGACATTTTTCAGTAATTACAACAATTGTTGCAGTATTATTATCTAAAACTTCTCTTTGAAGAATACTTGCAAGGCTTATGTTTTTACTTGCACAAATAGAACCGATTTTTGCAATTACACCGATGGCGTTTGGAGCTGTAATTGATATATAGTATTTGTTATAGGTATCATCAATATGAACGGGATTTGCTTTAGAATCATGATGACATCTCATCATAGGAAGCATATAGTCAGTTTTACCAAATTCAGCCTGTATAGCAAGTATATCACCAACAACAGAACTTGCAGTAGGAAATTCTCCTGCCCCCGGCCCTGAAAGAACTATATCACCAATCGGATGACCGCTCATTGCTACAGCGTTTGTTACATAATTGATATGAGCAAGAGTTGTATCTTTTGAGATTAGCATTGGGTGAACTCTTACATCCGCATTCCCATTATCATCAATGGAAGCGTTAGCGATAAGCTTAATTTTGTACCCAAATTCATTAGCTTGAGCCATGTCTTCTTTTCTGATTTTTGTAATACCTTCTCTATAAACATTTTCAAGTTTAACACGTTTTTTGAAAGCAAGAGTTGCAAGTGTTGTTATTTTATATGCAGCATCAAAACCTTCCACATCACCGGTCGGATCTGTTTCAGCATAACCCAAAGCTTGAGCTTCTTTAAGTACGTCCTCATAAGATGCACCGTCAGAGTCCATTTTTGTAAGTATATAGTTTGTTGTACCGTTTAGAATTGCTTGAATTTTGTTTATTTTATTCCCTGCCAAAATAGTTTTTATCGGCATTATAATAGGAATACCGCCGGCAATAGCTGCTTCATACAAGCAAACTCTATTGTATTCTTCTGCAAGATTAAACAACTCTTCACCCTTTTTAGCAAGAAGTTCTTTATTAGCTGTAACAATATGTTTGCCGTTTTTAATCGCAGTTGATATGTATTCCCATGCCGGTTCAATTCCTCCAATTAATTCAACAACAACATCAATAGTAGAATCATTGATTATTTCATAAGGATTATCTGTAATCATTCCTGCCGGAGTTTCAACAGAACGAGGTTTATTAATATTTTTGACTGCAATTTTAACTATTTCGATATCTTTAAAATCTTGTAAGGTTTTATAGACACCAGTTCCTACAGTACCAAACCCGATAATACCAATTCTTAACTTGCTCATAATATTCTCCTATTGATAAATATTTCTCATTATATAACAAATTGATAAAAAATTGGTCATATAAATAAATGGTACTAATATAGATAAACATAGGAATTTATGCATAAAGCAATCGCTTTATCCCGAAATCTTTTTTAACAAAAACAAATTATTTCAGGTGGCTTTTGTTCAAATTTTGGGATGACACGCTGCTGTAACATATATAGTTATTTAACAACTCATTTTAATTGCTTCTTTTGGGCATACATGGCTGCATAGTGAACATCCTACACAAGATTCTTTATTCAAGCTTAAACAATCTTTATCAAGATTTAGTGCATTATACTCTGATTCAGAGCATACCTTTGCACACTTTCCGCACAATACGCATTTTTCATTATCTATAGAAGGATAAAGATGTGATTTTTTATTAAGTTTTTCGTGTGATGTAATTTTTTCAACCGCAATATTTTTTAACTCAGATATGTCGTTAAAACCTTTTGTTTCCAAATAATTAAGCAATCCCGATTTTAATCCTTTAATGATTCCATAGCCGTTAATCATAACCTCTGTACAAACTTGAACGGCGTCAGAGCCAAGTGCTATATATTGTGCTGCATCTTCCCAAGTTGATATTCCTCCCATACCTAAAATAGGTAAATCAGAGTTTTGCCTTAATTGTGCAACACATTTAAATCCAATCGGTTTTACGGCTTCTCCGGATAACCCTCCATAAGTAGAATATCCGTCAATATTAAGAACAGGCTCTAATGTATCCAGATTAATTCCCATAAAACTTTGAACAGTATTAATTGCAGAAAATCCATCTGCACCTGCTCTTTCCACCGCATTTGCAATCCATGTAATATTGGTTACATTAGGTGTTAATTTAACAAAAACAGGTTTTTCCGTAACAGCTTTTACCCAAGAGGTAATAAGAATAGAAACTTCCGCACTTGTTCCTATAGCCATGCCGATATTTCTTTCCGGCATTCCGTGAGGGCAAGAAAAATTAAGTTCAAAAGCATCTATTGGTGTTTTATTCAAAGTTTTGACAAGATTCTGCCATTCTTCACGTTTAACAGGTGCCATAATACTTGCTATTATAACTTTTGCCGGGTGCTTTTCTTTTAAGTATTTAATGCCGTCAACCCAATGTTGAACTGTTTCATGGCTCAATAATTCTATATTCTGTAAGCAAATTACTTTACCTTTCTCTTTTATTGTTGCATAGCGAGGGCTGGCTTCAATCATTTCCAAATCATCAGGAGTTATGGTTTTCAAAACAGCACCGCCCCATCCCAGTTCAAAAGCTTTATCAATACTTTCTATTGATGCCGCAGGTGGTGCGGAAGCCAGCAAAAACGGATTTTCAAATTCTATTCCTAATATTGATGTTTTTAATGTTGCCATTTTTGATTCCTTAGATTTTATGTGTTTTTACATGCTAACATAAAAATTTTTTCTGTATAATATCATATATAAATGAATATTTATTAATTGTTTTTTAATAAGAGTTTGTTATATTATAATTTTAGGATTTTGTATTTTAGTTATAAGGATTGAATGTTATGAATAAGGCAATAAAATTAGCAGCAGTACTTTTTATAATGATTTTATGTACAACAATTTCATCATATTCAGCAGAAAAGCAAGTATTATTAAAAACAACTTCCACTTGGGATAATGCAGAATATAAAAAATTAAAAATAAGAAAACCTGAAGTTACAGTTTTAAAGATTATTATAAATGTTAATGAAGAATTACCTATGCATAAACATGATTTAGTCAATATTGCTTATGTAAATAAAGGTACTTTAACAGTTACTACAGATAATAATAAAGAAATAACACTACACGAAGGAGAAGTTTTACCGGAATTAATAGGAAAGTATCATTATGGTAAAAACGCAGGAAAAGAACCGGTTGAACTTGTAGTTTTTTATATTGGAGAAAAAGGAACTCCGCTATCTGTTAACAAATAACAGTATAAACTAATAATCTTGGTGGTTGATATGAAAAATTTAATAAAATTATTAACAATTATTATACCGCTTGTAATGCTCATTGGTCTAACAACAGGCTGTACAAAATTCAAAGCCAATAGTTTCTTAAAACAACAGTCTGATTCAAAAGTCTATTTTCATAAAGGGGTATATAAAACCTATTCTCCTGATAAGAAAAATTCATCTAGTGATTATTTTTATATTTTTTATGATGAAAACTCCGGTCGTACCGAGGAAAAAGAACGAAAAATCGGTTTGCCGTTTTCTTGTGTTCAATCGAACGCTTCTGTAAAGTTCAAATTTGGAGGAAGTGATGAACCGGAAGAGGTATTAAAAATAAAAACAGTAAAAAATGGAGTTATTGAAGGTTCGTTTAACGACGGAGTATTAATTATATTTACTCCTGTGAAAAATGATAATCCTGATAATTTTACTTCTGATGATATATTAACTCAAATTGATATTTATCAAGAACAGTATTTTCAGATTATAAAGCGGAATAATGTACTTTTACAACTTTCGAAAGATGATGAATCTGAAAAAGATCTTAAAGATTTAGAAGAATTGTATAACAAAGTTAAGAGTAATATTTCATCAGATTGTGAGTTTTTAAAAAAATACAAAGAAATAGAGCAGAAGTATGCGAAAAATACGGGTGAAAACACTGTTGAGATGAATGATTTTGCCCAAAATCATTATAATTCAGTTGATAAACTCTTGAATGACACATATCAAGCAGTAAAAACAAAAATTTCTGCAGAAGAGTTTAACAAATTAGTAAAGAGTGAGATAAATTGGTTAAAAGCAGTAGACGGTTATCGAGCTGTATATGACAGCCAAGGATTTGGAAGTATTGGCGGCCTAATATTTTTGGATTACCAAATCAACATGCGTCAATTCAGAACACTTCTTTTGATGCTATATCTTTGATTAAGAGATGAAATTCTGAATTTTGCAATAAAAGAGCTCTCAAAATAAATGTAAACAATCACATCAGATGATTATTTGTTCTTTTAGTTTGTTGTACATAGACATGCAGGTTGATATATATGAACAATTAGTATGACTCTTTCATGGCGGTGCAGGCGGAAAACGAACCCGAAAATCTGATTATTAACTCCCTGACTGGTTTTTATCTGTTCGAGGTTTTGATTTTCTGCGTACTCAAAATTTTTTGACAAATAGTTTGCATTTTTGGGATAGTTACACTTCATAGTTTGAAATATTAACAACTGTAAACTATTCAGTAGTAGTAGGGTAGACTTCAGTCTACCAAGTATCTTGAAATGGTTGACTAAAGTCAACCCTACTTTTGAATGCAAATAATTGGACAAAATGTGCAAATTTGTGGACATTTTCATTACCAAAACCGGACATTTCGGACTTTTGTACTTAACCAATTTCCGACCTTGCAAAATCGGCAAAAGCTGGATTGCTTCGGGCATTCGCCCTCGCAATGACATAAAACCCTTCCGACCAAATGTTTAGTATTTTATGTATCAATTATTATTTTATGCAAACTTTATTCGGGTACATATAGGGTACACACATTTTTTACATTAAATGTAATTTAACATACAGAACAAGATTAAATTAACTATGAGATGGAGATGTGCATTGGCTAATATTTGGACTTGTTATGACGTCTCATATAAATAAATTTTTCTGCCAAAAGCCAATTCTCTAAAGGGCTATTATTTGGATAATTTATATGATTATAGTAGGCTTGTATTTCAATTTCTTTTTTTATATTTGCTTGAATTAAAAATTTTTCATTTTTAGCATTTTTATAGTACAAAATTATTATTGTTATTACAAGAATAATTATAAATATTAAAAGAATATAATATTGTTTAATAAAATTAAAAAAACAATATAACAAATGATTAAAGTGTTTGCTATTTATTACAAAAGCTATAACAACAGAATATATTAAGATTTCAAAAATGAGTCCTAAGAAAAAACTATAACTTATTTTTAAATATTTATTTTTTCGTATCAAATTTGAATTATTACATATAGAATAATTTATATATTTTTCTATTAACACTCTTTTCTCATCATTATTTAAATTTAATATATCTTTTTTACCAATATAATATATTGTTTGTGGGTTAAATGCTTTTATAGCAAAGAATCCTGCGAAACATATAGTAAAAGCAGTTATTAGCATAAATATACTAAGTATACAATCAGATAGACTACCAATACTATTTATATGTTGCAAATTTTTTAATATACATGTAACAAAAGCTGAAAAAACTGTTAATATTGCTAATGAAGCTGTTAAAATATGTTGTGCTTTTTGTTCAATATATTTACAAGCATTATTGGTTTGTTTATATGAGTCTTTTGCAAGACTTAATTTTAAATCCAAAGAATTATTGCTAATATTTTTATAATATATAAAATCTTCAGACATTTTTGCCTCCATTAAACAATAAATTTGCAATCTCATTCGCTATATTATAGTTTAAATTTTTATCTAGCCAAGCCCATTGACCATTAGGATTTATTTCAAAAAATATATATTCACCATTGTCATCTATTGCTAAATCAATTGCACCAAATTCTAATTTAAATTCTTTTGTAAGTTGTATGCATAAATATTTTATTTTTTCTGGAAGTTCTGTGTATTCAAATAACATCCCACAATTTTCAAGTTTGCGCCAATCGACTATATCTGGATTATCACATTTTATACTTGCACTAAAAACTTTATCACCAACCACTGTAACACGGATATCTTCGGACTTTTTTACCATTTTCTGAATATATATTGGAAATTTTGATTTGTTTGTTTGCAATGCCTCCTTGTTAATTTCATTTGTATAAACAACCTTTATGTATTTGTTATTTTGTTCAACTAAACCAGTTTTTATAGGTTTTATTATGCAAGGCATGTGTTGTACGAAAGATAATTGAGATTCCTTTATATTAGTTAATTGAGTAGGTGGAATACTAAAACCAAGATCTTTAGCTATTTGTAATTGTAACAATTTATTTTCTGCAATTTTAATATTGTCTGGCTTACTAATCCAAAACTTATCTTTTAAAACTGAATATATTCCCTCTAAAATGTAATATGATTCCTTATTAATAAATGATTTTTCATCTTTATTAAGATTAAATTCTACTGCATTAGGTAACATAGGTCTTCTAAAATATACAGAAGATATGTCTTTTTTTAAATCAATTGTTTTATTTAGAATGGTATCTATTATTAAATATTTATTTTTTTTTATATCAAAATCAATATTTATGCATGAAAATAAATCCTCTGTATTAAATCGATAAAAAGGATATCCCAATCGTTGTAATGCTATGATTACAAAATCTGTTGTTAAGTCGCTTTTATTAGTAATTATTAGAATCATCTAATTCATTTTCCATATTTCATCACCAGAATCAGAAAAACTTCGTGTCATTGTATCTAAATCTAGATAATAAAAAACATCATCGCCCGCATCACTACTTGAAGTTTCTGTTAAAGTATCTAAGTTCACAATATTATTATTAGACTTAATGAAAGGTTTGCCATTCATAGTATTATATGAATTTTTATGACAATATTTATACGGAGATTCCTTTTCTCTATTTTTAGTTTTTATTACATTATTCAATATTAAAGGTTTTTCTTTTGTTTTAGTCATTTTAGTATCCTTTTATAACTTATAAATATAACAATATCTTATCATAAAAATATTCTCACATCTTTATAACTATAAGAAACTATATTGAAAATAAAAAATGAATTAACATATGGTATAATATCTTAAAAGGAGTAATTATGGCATTAGCTGGTGGATCAGCAGATAAAACAGGGAATGTATATGAATCATATTGGACTATTGCAGAAATTTGCCATCTAATCCAAAATGAAGACGATTCTGCATATATATATTTTGAAAAGCCAGGTGAGGGAAAAGATGGCTTTGAATATGTTGTAGAAAAACAAAATCAAAAATTTTATGCTCAGGTTAAGAATTACGATAAAAACTATTGGACAATAGCTGATTTAAAAAGTAGTAATATAATTGAAAATTTTGTAAAAAAAATAGATAGCGATCCTAGCTCCAAATGCGTGTTCTACACATCCTGTAATACTGAATTAAATGAGATTATTGATAGAGTAAGTCGGGCTACGGATTTAAGTACTTTTTATAATTCTATGGTTACATCAAAAAAAGATGTTATAGAAAAAATTCATCAATGTTTAGTTAGTGTAAAGTTTAGTAATTATGACAGAAGTGATGAGGAAAAATTCAACGAACTTTTAAAAAGCTATACATATAATTTACTAAGGCATATAGAGATTCATATAAAAGATAAAATAACTTTGGAAGAAGATTGTAAATCATTAGTAAAAAATATATTTTTAACTACGGATTCTGATTCTATATGCAAAGAATTATTTAATTTTTCACAAGAAAACTATAATAAAAAATATACAAAATTAGAGCTTATTCGTTACTTAAAAGAAAACAAAGGTTATACATTTAACAATCTAAATATAAATACATCGCTTATTTCAAAAATAGAAGAGTTAAACAATAATTACATTAATAATGTTTCTGTCTTTTATGAAAAATATAAAATCACAAGAGAAGAAACATATAGTATATATAATGCAATTACAGAAAAAGAGAGAAAATATCTATTTTTGTTAGGTTCTGCCGGTAGTGGCAAAAGTATTATTTTAAAAGAAGTTGCTCAAAAAGCTAAAGAAGATGGATGTGTAATAATACCTATTGATGTAAGGCTATATGAAGGATTTAATAATTCTGAAGAACTAGGAGAATGTTTATATAATTGTAGAATTTCTCCTGTTGATGTTTTAGCTAATCTTTCGTGTGGAAAAACAGCACTATTAATAATTGATCAATTAGATTCATTAAGTTCTGTCTCCGGGCGAAGTTTAAATAAATGGAATGTAATAGAAAATTTATTACAAAGAATTAGTAATTATCCCAATATAAAAGTTCTAATCGCTTGTAGAAGTTTTGACTTAGATAGAGATTCCCGATTTAAAGAATTTGCTAAAAAAAATGAAAATCTAGTTAAAAAAACTTTTATAACTAACTTATCAAACGCAGTAGTAAAAGAATCTCTTTTAAAACTTGGGGTAAACAAGGATCGTATAAATGACAGTTTAATAAAGTTATTTTCTATTCCGTTACATTTACAAATGCTCTTTGCAGTAGCAGAGTTAAAAAATATTAAAAATTTAAATTACCAAAGCAGATTAGACATATTTAATGAATTCTGGGATGCAAAAAAGAATATTGTTGGAAATGATTCTTGGCAAAAAGTAATTTTAGTAATGCTGAATTATTTAAATAGTCATAAAAAACTAACTGCTCCAGTATGTATATTCGATTCAGTTATGGATTCTCTGGAAAAACTGATTTCAGAAGGTGTTCTAACAAAAGAAGAACAAAATATTATGTTTTTTCATGAAACTTTTTATGATTACTGTTTTGCAAGAAATTTGGCATCTAATCAAGATATTACATTATTGCAATTTATTTTAGATAGCAATCAAAACTTATTTATACGTTCTAATGTAAGACAAACATTGGAATATTTGAGATATGCTGATTTTGAAAGATATATCTCAGAATTAAATAACATATTAAACAATGACAATGTAAGAATTCATATAAAAACTCTTATCTTGGAATTACTATTAAGCTTTGACAAATTAAACAATCAAGAAATACAAATTTTAATTGATTTAAAAGGACCTCTTAAAAAAATTATATTTGATAGGAACGAATATAAACAAGCCGAATTTATCATTAAATATAATACTGGTGAATATGAAAAAGAAATTAATAGTCAAAAAGACGATATTTTTAACAATGCTGCATATTTACTATATATATGTTCAGAAAAGTATATAAATGAAGTAAATAGTGTTATAGAAAAATTAAATGAAGCAACATTAGAAAAAATACTATTAGCTGGCTATCCTAATACAATGTCTCGTATATTATTTTCACAGTTTCTATACAAAAATGACAAATTATACAAACTATTAATTAAACTTTTAAAAGATAATAAGATTCATATAAAATCTCTTTGGGGACATTTACAATATGTAATGTCAGATTTTATCACTTTAGAACAAGTTTTTGATTTGTTTGAAATTTTGTTAATAAATTCTATTGAAAATTATGTGAATAATAAAGAGTCATACAGCAGAACAAAAGATTTGGACATTCATAACTTGGATGAATATATTAAAAAAGCTCCATTGCAGTTTTTAAATATAAATTTCAAACACTTAGTTAATGGCATGTTAAAATCAGGAACATACGAGTATCAAAATTTAATTTTTGACCACCTATGTTCATTTAGAACTTATGGTTATGAGGATAATTATATTCAAATATTCAGACTTGCATTCAGAACATTAGCAGAAGAAAGTCCAGATAAATATATTAATTTTATAAATGAATACTTAACAACAAGACAAGAATCAATACTGTATTTTATATTAGATAGTTTTAATTATTTACCATCAGATTATGCTGATTTTGTAATTAGCTTTATTATAAATAATTTTGATATTTATAAATTTGGTTATAGTTCTGATTTGATGTATTTAACCCAACTTCTTATAAATAAATTTACTAAATTTTGTAACCTTGAAAATTTAAATAACTTAATATCTATAATATTAAATTATAAATCGGATGATGAAATTAAACGTTTTATAGAATTAAAGAAAGAATATAAGGACAAAATAACAGGTGGACCTATATTTTATACCCAAGCACATTTACTAGGTGCTATTGATGATGAAAGGCTGTATTTATATCCCAATGCTAATCAAAAACTATGCGAATTTAAACGTAAATTTAAAAAAGATAATTTTATAGAAGAACCCTTTGGAATTAAAGGTGGCTTGGTCATGTCTCCAATTTCTAAAGATATAGGGATGAAAATGACACTATCACAATGGGAAAGGGCTATATACAAATATAATTCACCAAATCCTAAAGATGTATGTATCGGTGGAGCTATTGAATTATCAAGAGTTTTAGAAGAAGTCGTGAAACAAAGACCATTAGAATTTATAAATTTTATTTTCGATATAAAAATAGAAAAAGTATTCCCATACTATATAAAATCTATCCTTTCTGGATTAGCTTCTTTGGAAGGACATTATGAAGAAAAAGAAAATTTAATAAAATATTGTTTTGCTCTTGATGATAAGGAATTTACTGGTAGCATAATAACTTTGCTAGGTTCGTATATAGATGATACCGGTGTTCATTTGTCACAATATGATATTGATTTGATTACTAAATATATTATTAATCCTGAATACAATAATGAATGGGATAATAGTGATGATATTGATATGATTTCAATAAATTGTAACAATGGTAGTGCATTATGGCTATTACATAAAATATTATGTAAAGATATAAGTTATAAAAAAACATTTAGTACAATTATTGATAATATTGATGATTATTCTATGGCAACAAGAGTGGCTTGTATAATCCCTCTCTATCCTCTGTATAATGACTCAAAAGAATATGCATTAAGTATATTACAAAAAATTATAGTTAAAGATCCATTTATATTAAAATCAAATTATGTCAGAGAATTCATAATTGATACTGCACGATCTGAAAATTTTAATTTTTATAACAATTTACTAAATAACATTCAACTAGATGAAAACTATTATAAAAGACTTGTTTCTGGTATTTTTACAAGGTATGGCTTGGAAATGGAAAAAACCCAAAATATTGCGTTAAAATATATTGAATCTGATGATAATGATATAAGGCAAGAAGCTGCACGTGTTTTTTCACAATATGCTCAAATGAATGATGTTGTATCTACTAGATTTTATCAAGAAAATTTTGAAAAATTAGTTAATGGTAAAGAGATAAAAGTGTCACAGGAATGTTTGCATTTTATTTATCACATAAATAATATCAGTGAATTATTTGATAGTCCATTATTTAATATCATTCTTAATTCTAAAACTCTATTTTCTGATACACACATATTTTATACAATTAATGAAAAACCTTTTGACAAAAACTATCTTAAACAGTATAAAGCAATTATTTATAAATATATTGATTTGAAGAACAAAAATTTACAAGATAATGAAACTTCATATGAAATAGGTAAATTATTTGACATTATTTTAAAAGTTTACGAATATGAAGAAGATAGTGAAATTCTAGATCTAATAGATAGCTTTTTACAGGTTCCTGTTGCTGTTTATCATGATTTATTTAAAAATTTTGAAAGAGCTTTTTAAATTTTATTCAATACACTAACAACAATTTGTTTCATTACATCCATTTCTTCGGGTTTGCTTTCTGCAATGAGAAGTGTTAAAGCAAAAAGAGTTCTGCTATCAATAATTGGCAAATTATCTTTATAAAGCATCTTATTTTTGTCCAAGAAGTATAAGAAACAGCTTGCTGCAATACGCTTATTACCATCTGAGAAGGAATGATTTTTTGTAATCAAATACAAAAGCATTGCAGCTTTTTCTTCTAATGTCGGATAGCAATCTTTGCCATCAAAGGTTTGATAAATTTGGTTTATAGAACTCGCAAAACTTTCGTCTTTCGGATTTGCAAAGACATCTGATGCATATTCCGACTTCATTTTATCAATAAGAATTAAGTATTCTTTTTCAGATATTTTTACTGCCGGCTTCTGTGTACAACCTTTTTCATCTAACGTTTTATGGTCAAAATTATCGAGCAAATCAAGCCCTTTTGCAAAATTGTCAAGAATTTTTGCAACATTTTGAGCATCATCAACGGTTTCTATTTGATTCTGAATACTGCGTGATAACAAGCTAATAGTTTGTTGTAAATTAATTATTTTGGCGTTTTGTGCTTTAAGCATTTTATTATTCAAAACATAGCCTTGCGTTAAATACTTTTTCAAAATATCTGTTGCCCACTTACGGAATTTTGTAGCAGTTTTAGATTTAATTCTGTATCCTACCGATAAAATCATATCCAGATTATAATGCGTTATATTCCTTGAAACTGTTCTCTTGCCTTCTTTTCGAACTATTAAGAAATCCTTAATAGTTCGATTTTGTTCAAGTTCTTCTTCATCATAAATATTTTTTATGTGCATATTTATGTTTGGAATAGTAGTTTCAAACAATTTTGCCATCATATCCTGCGTAAGCCAAATTGTTTCATCTTCAAGTTTTGTATCAAGTGATATGGTTCCATCTTCGCTTGTATAAATTACTATTTCACCCTTTTTATAATCTTCTGCCATGCTAAAACTCCTATGTTTATTATACTTTAAATTTGCATGATTTGTAAAATATACTAAATTTTAAAAGATGTTTAATACTACTTTAAACACTTTTTAAACTGCGTTTAAATTTTGTGTCGGAATGATACAAAATTTTGACTTTACACTTGATGTTTCCCCAAACCCAATCGATTAATGTTCCTGATGAAAGGAACATAATATGGTTGAAAAAGATTATATGCTGTATGGCACAAAGATTTTGAACTTAAAAACACAGGAAATTGGCTTGTTAATATGCTTATGGAAAAACAAATATGCTGATAAAACTGTAGACTTCGCAACCTGCGTTGATAAAACAGGCAAACGATACAATATTGAACTTGATAATATCAGAGGGTTTGAAGATGATTTTGAAAAATAAATTAACTCGTGAAACTTTGGATATTCCGTATTTTGAATTCCGGAAGAAATTCGCAAAAGAGATTCAGGATGCGTTTGAAAGTTATCGCAAAACACAATTAAATAAGTACTCTTGGAACTTCAAAGATGACAACTCTTTGGAGTTTAATTTTTATTTTGAGCTTCAATGGAACTTCAATCATTTTGGGACTTCCGTATGGTTTATCGAAAAAATGTAGAAAAAATAATGAGAAAAATGGACGAAAATATACGATTTTTAGGTAAGTATAAAACTGTTAGTCATAAACAGGAAAAATATCTTAATATTTGTATTTTTTTAATATATTTTCCTGTTATAATAAGAAAGGAGAATTAAGATGGCAACAGTAGAACCGATTAGAGACATTAATGACTTGAAAAAAGTCGAGAATGTCTTATCTAAGAATGAAAGAGATTTATTGTTTTTCACAGTAGGCACAAATTGCGGATTAAGAATTTCAGATATTCTATCCTTAAATGTAGGTGATGTTCGCGGAAAATCACACATACAGCTTATTGAGAAAAAGACCGGAAAATTTAAAAAGTTCCCGATTAATGCAAAATTAAAACCCATGTTTGAAGAATTTACAAAAGGTAAAAAGGCTGATGAGCCTTTATTTAAAACAATTTTCAGGCATAGGCTCGAAAGAGTTGCAGCATATTATATTATTAAGAATGCATGTGAAGAAGCGGGAATTGAAGAAAGGGTCGGCACGCATACTATGCGAAAAACTTTTGGGTATCATCATTATCAAAAATTTAAGGATGTCGCGATGCTTCAGAAAATGTTCAACCATTCAAGTCCTCAAATCACATTGAGATACATAGGAATAGAGCAAGACCAAATAGAAGAGAGCTATTCAAACTTTATATTATAGCAAAACACTTACTATCAAAGGAGAACATTACATTTTATTTCTTATAACACTTTATACATAATGTAATGAGACCACTCCGTAATTAAATTTTAACACAAATTTTTTATTTTAACATTTAAGTTAAATTAAGTTAAGCAATTTTATTAAAAATAAATCGGCTTTTTAAAAATAATTATTCAAAATCTCTTTATATTTTATACAAAAAGTTAAGAGATTAAATTCGTTTGCCTAAATACATAATAACATAAACATTTTTGCAAAAAGATATTTATTAAAAAATGTAATGTTCTTTTATTTTTATTTAAATTTTATGCCCTGAAATGCCGTCAAAGTTTGAATTATAAAATCTCTTTACTTTTTGTATATAAAGTCATGAGATTTGCCCGCGAATCAAGAATATACAACTACTGCAGAGTCGAGGAATATATCTATGATTAAGGTTTTACCAATTAAAAATTTGGACGACATTGAAAGAATCAAGGCGAAATACAGAGAAAAAGAAATGTATTTGGACCTTTTAATGTTTTTGTTGGTTATTAATACCGGACTAAAAATGTCTGTAATCTATGACTTAAAAGTCAATCAAATTAAAGGCAAAAAGTATATTCCTATTGCAAAAGGGATTACGTTTTTGCTGACTAATGAAATGAACGAGCTTGTGAATATTGTCACAAAAGACAAAGAAGCAACTGATTTTGTATTTACAAGAAGAAATAAGGACAAAGCATCTAGATATACATATTACGTTAATTTTAAAGATGTTTGTGCGGAACTGAATATTTATAACACGTCAGTTGATTCTTGGAGAAGAACTTTTGGATTTCACTATTTTCAGAAATATCACGATTTGTTCTTCTTACAGTGGTACTTCAACCAAAACACAGCAGAACAGGCAATGGACTACATAGACGTTAAAGAGCCTATGTGTGCAAGGTTTAAACAAGGATTGGAATTATAGAGAGGTTAAAGGAAGAGATGATAAAGAGTATATCAAAATCTACGTGGATAATGTTTTTATTTGATTTGATAATTTTATGCTTATCAACATTTTTTGTCGGTCAATACTTAGGCTTAACACTTGGTTTATTGGCAGTTGCAACAGGATTTGTTGTTCTTGCAGGATTGGGAATACTGTTTCTTAAAGGGAATTATAAAATAAGAGAGTTCAATCCTTCTTTTTGGAATTTTTACAGATTGTTTGAAGGAATGATTTTTACACATATTCCTGTAGGGATTTTATTATACTTCTTTGTTGATAAATCAACTTTAATCAAGTTTTTAGTGGTAAATATTCTCATAATTTACCTCGCTCTATGCATATATAGACTTTGTTTCCACTACTATCTTTTTAATTTTAAGACTGTTAAAAAGATTCTTATCGTCGGCGTAAATGAAAGAGCGAAAGCTTTGGCTGATGAGATTATGAATAAACCTGCACTCAGAATGGAAATAGTTGGTTTAGTAAGAACCGATGCTATTGAAAGAAAAATCTTAGAGATGACAAGAGAAGTTTTTCACCTAACAAAAGAAGAAGAAAGAGCATTGGAGGCTGAAAACGAACAGGAAGAACTTGTTATGGACGATAAAGTTCCTGTTTTTGAAGACGGAAGAGATATTTATAACATCGTTAATAAAACAGAAGCGGATATTGTAATCTTTACTTACGCATCTCAGCTTATGTCAGCAGTTCCCAGAGGTGTAAAAGAATATCTGATGCCGCAATTCTATGAAATGGTAACAGGCAAATTTTATATGGACTTTAAAAATGCTGTTGATTTCCGTTGTGATTTTTCAAGAAAAAATACATTTTGGTATGACTTTTTGAAACGCACTTTTGATATTATATCGTCTTTAATCATATTGACAGTTACTCTTCCGATAACTGCATATATAGCAATCAGGGTAAAACTAACAGACGGAGCAAGCCCGTTCTTTTCACAAACTCGTGTAGGACAAGACGGAAAAACTTTTGAGTGCTATAAACTCAGAACAATGTATGTGAATGACTATGTGCCAAAAGATGGAGAGGATATCAAATACGCAGAATCCGTAAAGGGTGACGATAGAATTATTCCGTTTTGCAGATTTGTAAGAAAAGCACGTTTTGATGAAATCCCACAGATGATAAATATTTTAAAAGGAGAAATGTCTATCGTTGGTCCTAGGGCAGAATGGGCAAATGAAGCAGCAGTATTTGAAAAAGAGATACCTTTCTATACTTTCAGAAATTTTATCAGAGCAGGTTGGACAGGTTGGTCGCATATTAGTATGGGTCCTTGCTTTTCTGTTGATGATGAAAGAGAACGCCTCGCCTATGACCTCTACTATATAAAACACAGAAATGTTTTCTGGGATATTGCAATTCTTGTAAAAGCCGTTTTTTTGGCTTGCGGAGGTAGACATAAGTAATGGGATTAATTAAATTCATTAGAGATTTATGGGAAATAACTCATTTGAATATTGATAAAAAAATCAATATTCCGTATGGAGTTTCAGATATTGATGATATTTACAAGAAAAAAGAGTTTTCGACCGATAAAATCAGAATTTTAATGATAACTGATTTTTCTAAATTTTTAGATAACTATACTCCAATTTTTGCAGTAAATGAGTGTAATAAAGAAGAAATGAATATTCAGCTCGATATTTATTGTCAAGGTAGAGATGTAGAAAAGATAAAAAACTGTATTAAAAATCAAAACTGTGAAAACATCCAATATAAAGGCGGTTTTCAGGATTTTACTCCGATTTACAAAAATTACGATCTGTTTATCACTTCAAGTTATTCCTGTGATATTCAAATGAACACGATTGAAGCAATGAGAGCAGGATTACCAATTTTGCTTATGGATATCAAAGGTAATGGTGAATCAGATTTTATAAAAGGCAATGGTTATTTAATGCCTGAAAACGCAATTATGTTCTACCGTAAAACCTTAAAAGGTTTTTATGATGATAAATCACAATTAATCATAATGGGACAGAATAGCCGAAAACTTTATGAAGAAAAATATACCGCAAAGCAAATGGCTGAAAAGACATTAGATGTTTATAAGGAAGTGTTGGGGGAATAATGAGTCAAGAAAAAATAAAGATTACCCATGTAACTCGTTTTGCCCACCCACACATCGGAGGTATAGAAGCTGTTATTAATCAAATAAACGAAAGTTTATCAAATGAAGAATTTGATAAAGAAGTTCTTTGCTGTTCAAATACCGAAAAATCTTCTATCGAAAATGGTGTTAAATATAACCGTGCAAGATATTGGTTTGAAGTTTTTAATAACACAATTTCATTAAGTTTTCTATGGAAACTATCGAGAGTGAAAACAGATATATTACACTATCATATGCCTTTTATATTTGCAGTTATTTGTCATTTCATTGCAAGACCAAAGTATAAAAAACTCTATATAACATACCATGCAGAACTCTGCGGATATGACAAAGTAATGAAATATTTTTGGTGGTTATATAAGTATTTCTATAAAATTGCAGATAGAATACACATTTTATCACCAAATGTCATATACAGTGATAAAATACTAACTCCATTTAAGGATAAGTGCTATGTTTTACCATTTGGTGTAAACACACAATTAAAAGATAATGAACAGCAAAACAAAGTAAAAGAACTATATAAGGACAAAAAGATTCTTCTTTGTTCCGGAAGATTGGTAAGATTCAAAGGCTTTCAATATGCAATAGAAGCAATGAAAAATATTGAAAATGCTGTTCTTTTAATTATGGGTGACGGAAATTATAGAGAATATTTAGAAGAACAAATTGAACATAATCACTTACAAAATAAAGTTATTTTATTAGGAGAAATAGCTGATAAAAATTATAAGAATGAACTTTTTGAAGCTTGTGATATATTTTTGCTCCCATCTATTCAAAGAACAGAATCTTTTGCAATTGTACAACTGGAAGCTATGAGACACGCAAAACCTGTTATTAATACAAATCTTGGAACTGGTGTCAATTTTGTTTCAATTGACAAACAAACTGGTATAACAATTGAACCTGAAAATTCTGATGAATTGGCAAAAGCTATAAACGATTTATTAAACAATAATCAACTCTGTCTTGAATATGGTCGAAATGCAAGAGAGAGAGTAAAAATACGATTTGATATTAATAAAATACAAAACGAATACACTACTTTGTATGAAAAAAGTGACATCATAACAACTACATAGAGAGAAAAGGACTATTACAATTGAACGATATTTTTCATATAAATACAAAACATATTATTCCTTTTGCTTTAACAATTGCAATTGTTATCCTTTTTTCGATGTTATTTTATTTTGAGATGAGAATGTTAGATAGAATAATTCTTCCATTTCTAATTACAAGTTTCATCTCATTAATAATTTATTACATTCTTAATAAAACTTTTGAAGACAAATTTGTTTCTAAAATCTTTTTAATTTCCGTATTACTCCATTTTGTATTTATTCTTTTTTGGCAATTGCTTAAATATTATGGACTAGGTTTACAAATGCCTACTGAAAATATTTTTGAGGGATATGTATCAGATGTTGATGGTATAAAATACCATGCATTAGGAGTCAATGTAAATAAGTATTTAAATACACACCACTATGGAATTTTCTTCGAAAAAATGTATGGTGGTTTTTTCCCCAAAATGATAGGTGTTCTTTATCATTTTACAGGGACACATAACCCTTTTTTGATTTGCTGTTTAAATTCTTTATGTGCAGGGCTTGTTGCTCCAATTATATATTTTATAGGAAAAATTACTCTTAAAGATATCGAATTATCTAAATTATATGCATTTTTCTTTATAATAACTTTTTCATTTATCATGAATACATCTACTGTAATGCGAGATGTTTATATAACACTCTTTATTTATCTTTCAATCTTTTTATCATATTTATTTTACAAAACACGCAATCCATTGTTTTTAATATCAACATTACTTAGTCTTCAATGTCTTAGACTTTTTAGACCATACGCATGCTATATCGTATTTATGGCAATAATTGCAGCATATGTTCTCCATAATATAAAAATTGTTAAACAAAAATCTTCTATAAGAGTTAATAAAATAACTATGCTACTAATAGCTTTATCACCTTTGTTGTTAGTATTTTTATATTTTATTTTTCAAAAACTTACACATGCGTTTGGATTCATTTCATCCGCAGAAGATCTCATAAATGTTCGAGAAAATTGTTATTCAGGAAGTAATACGGATTATACTTTTGATTTTTCAGCTATATATAGCATATTCCCTCCGTTAGCAATTCTTTTAGGTTTGTGTTGCTTATTTTTTGCTCCATTTCCTTGGGAATGGGTACTTGTAAGACGCATAATATATGTACCGGATATGATAATGCTTTATTGTTTTTTGCCATCGTTTTTTAAGAATTTTGCATTAATTTTTAAAGAAAAAAATTATATTCTAACAATTTTTCTAATTACATTATTAATGCAATTTTCTATATATTGTATTACGCTTGGCAATTCCGGTTCTATACACAGGCTGAGAGGTCCATTTATTCCAATGATCTATTTAATAGCAATGTATAGACCTGACAAATATTTAGGAAAAATTATATAAACCGTACAAAAATGGAGGATTATTTAGATGGATGTATCAATAATTCTTGTTAATTATAAAACTAAAGATTTAACAATAAATGCAATAAACTCTATTATTGAAAAAACACAAGAAATTGAATATGAGATTTTTGTTGTAGATAATAATTCACAAGATGGTTCAATTGAAGCAATAGAACAAGAATTCCCAAATATAAAAATTATTAAAAATTCTATTAATGCAGGTTTTGGAGCTGCTAATAATATAGCAATAAAACAAGCAGAAGGTAAATATATTTTATGCCTTAATACAGATACTCTATTAATTAATAATGCAATAAAAGAGATGTTTGATTTCTTGGAAGCCAATGAAAAAGTAGGAGTTTGTGGAGGCAATCTGTATGACACAGAAATGCAACCAACAATGAGTTATGCTTCTTTTCCAAATTTCTGGAATTGTCTATCAACAACTTGGTTACTAAAAAAAATATTTCCGAAATTGAGAAATCATGAAGAAGTACAAACAGTAAAAGATGTTGGTTTTATTACAGGAGCGGATATTTTCTTTAGAAAGTCTGTTCTGGATAATGTTGGTATTTTTGATGAGCAATTTTTTATGTATTACGAGGAAGCGGATTTGTGCAAAAGAATAAAGAATGCGGGATATCAAATAAAAGTAATACCTAATGCAAAAATTATACATTTAGAAGGAAAGTCCGCTAAAAACTTTTGGAACAACACAGAAATGAGAGTAAAAAGTAAATATATTTATATCAGAAAACATTGTTCAACTATTACATTATTTTCAACCAAAATATCATACATATTGCTTCATTTTTTTGCATATATATTTACTCTAAATAATAAAAATTTAGAATTGATGGAACTGCACAAGAAGGGTTAAAATATGTGTAATTTATTCAAAAAATATAATGAAAATATCAAATTTGTCATATTCAATTTATTTAGAATACTTTTTGAGTTTATTTTTTCAATATTGTTGATTAGAAAAAATAATTTAATCGTAATGGGCTTGAGAACTCCAGTCACTAAAACAAATAGGATTTCGACTGATTATTTTATGCATAATACAAAATACTTATTTCTATATTTAAATCAGTTTAATAAATATAACTTCAATATTGTTTACCTCTGTGATGATAAAAAAATGGTTAATAAATTCAAAGAGAAAAATTTAAAGAATATTTTTTATAGAAAAAGTTTTAAGGGATTAATAACTTGTTTATTAGCAAAATATTGGATACACGATGATCATAAATATTGTATAGGAAATTCCGCTTTGTCTGGTGGAGCAATATCTATAAATTTATTTCATGGTACTGGTGGTCTAAAATCAGTAGGTAATGTATATAAACGATTTCGTTCCAATTTTGTAACAAAAATATATTTATTTTTATCCCAAAAAGATAACTTTTATAACATTGATAGTGAACATGAAATACCCTTTAGAAAATATGCTTTTGGTGTAAATGACAAAAATATAACAATACTTGGTTCACCAAGATTAGATGTATTATTCCATGATATTCCAAATTCAGATTTGTTTATGGAGGAGGATTTTGACAAAATTAAACAATTTAAAAAGCAAGGTAAAAAACTTTTCTTTTATACACCCACTTTTAGAGATACCGGTAAAAATATTGCAAATTGGCTTAAATCTAGTACATTACATCAATTCTTAAAAAATAACAATGCCGTATTAGTGTGCAAGCTCCATTTTGCAGACAAAAATTCTCTTGATTTTGAACTACCAGAAGAAATTTACAAAATGGACAGTATGTCTGATATTTATCCGGTATTAAAATATGCTGACTGTTTAATTTCAGATTATTCTTCCATATATTTTGATTTTCTTTTGCTTGATAAGCCAATTATTTATCATGTTCCTGATTTAGAAGAATATCAGGAACAATGCAGGGGTTTTTATGAGCCTTATGAAAACCTTACAGCAGGAGTTAAAACAAGAACAGAAGATGAAATAATTGCTGCAATGCAAGATGTTGTAAATGGAATTGATAATTATAAAGAAGATAGAAAAAGACTTCGTGACCAAACCTTTAAATATCAGGATGGAAAAAATTGTGAACGAGTAGTTGAGTGGATTAAAAGTTTAGGATAATTTATGGCAGGAGAAAAGAAAACATTATTAGAAAATTTTTTATCATTAGGAGCATTACAAATTGTATCCTATGCTTTGCCATTGATAAATTTACCATACCTTTCAAGAGTACTTGGTGTTGAAAAATTCGGTCTTGTTTTCTTTGCTTTTGCTTTTATGCAATATTTTATAATTCTAACAGATTATGGTTTTTGTCTATCTGCAACAAGAGAGGTAGCAGTTAACAGGCATAATCAAAATAATCTTTCAAATATTTTTAATTCGGTCAATACTTCAAAAATTTTATTATTATTGATTAGTTTTTTGGTATTGTTAATATGTTTAATTTTTGTTCCTAAGTTACAGCAAAATTGGTTAGTATTTCTACTTTCATTCTTAATGGTAGTAGGAAATGCGATATATCCTGTTTGGTTTTTTCAGGGTATGGAAAGAATGAAATACATTACATTTTTGAACATTCTGGCAAAAACAATTTTTGTAGTTTTAATTTTTGTTTTTGTAAAAAAAGAAAGTGATTATATTATTGTACCTTTATTTAATTCTTTGGGCTTTCTTGTATCAGGACTTATAGGCTTTATTTTCGCAGTTAGAAACTTTAATTTAAAACTATATATTCCGAAATGGAATTCTATTATAAGGCAATTTAAATACAGTTCAGAATTTTTTATATCAAGAGTCTCTGTTTCAGCATTTAATAATACAAACTCATTTTGTTTAGGATTAATCAGTTCAAATATAATGGTTGGTTTTTATGTTGCAGCTGAAAAAATATATATTGCAATAAATGGATTACAAGCACCTATAAACCAAGCACTCTATCCATTTATAGCGAAAAATAAAGATTTAAAATTGTTTAAAAAAATATATTCTATTGCAGTAATATTAAATATTCTTATTTGCTCCGTTATGTTTATTTTTGCCAAAGAATTTATAACATTATTCTATGGTGTAAATATGGTCAATGCATATAAAGTTTTAAGAATATTCTGCATTGGTTCTTTTATTGTTTTGCCGCATGTTTTATTAGGATATCCATTATTAGGTGCATTAGGCCATACAAAAGAAGCCAATATGAGTGTTATAGTTCCGTCAATTACGCATATAATTGGCTTATTTATTTTATTTATAACAGGAAATATGAACATTTATTCAATAGCTTGTATGGCAGTATTTACTGAGTATGTGGTTTTTGCAATGAGAATTTATTGGGTTAGAAAATACAGACTATTTTGTCCGCAGGAGGTAAAAAATGTCTAATATCGTCTTACTTATGATGGGTGGAATTGGCTCGAGAGTCGGAGCAGATATTCCAAAACAATTTATAGAGATAAAAGGTAAACCGGTTTTTTCATATATTTTGCAGGGACTTAATGACCTTAAATGCATTGATAAGATAATTGTAGTTTGTAATAAGGACTGGATTGAGTATGCAAACAACTGCATAAAAAAACTTAATGTCCCAAAGCTATACGACATAACAGAGGGTGGAGAAACACGTTCCGATTCTGTTGTAAACGGACTCAAGAAAGCGAAAGAATTTGCACAAGAAGAGGATGTTGTAATGATGTTTGATACAACTCATCCGTATGTTGACGAAAAAGGTACAGAAGATTTTATTGAAGCAGTAAAAAAATATGGCGGAGCGACATTAGGTCAGAGGCAATATGACACTTGTTACCGCATAGATGAAAACGATATGTTGCAAGCTGTCATCCCAAGACGAGAAATTGTTTCGGGAGCTTCACCGGAGGGTTTTAAATTCAAAATTATATATGACATTTATATGAATGCATCAAAAGAAGAATTAAACAAAATGACATCAGCAGGAGCAATAGCGTTAGCTCATAATGTGCCAATGAAAATTTGTACACTCAATACTTTAAATCTGAAAATAACTTATCCGACTGATGTTGAGATATTAAAATACTTAATTGACTTTAATTTCAAAGGATAAATGGATAGGTAAAGGCGAGGAAATATGAAAAACAGACTTCTTAATATAATAGAAAAGCGAAAACTTGGAATCCATTCGGGAATCCCGTCTTTTTGCTGCGCAAATAAAATTGTTATCGAGGCAATTTTAGAGCAGTCAAGACGATTTGATGATTTGTGTTTGATTGAAGCAACATCAAACCAAGTAAATCAATATGGCGGATATACCGGTATGACTCCAATGGAGTTCAAAGAATATACATACAGTATTGCTGATAAAATCGGATTTGATAAATCAAATATTATATTAGGCGGAGACCATATGGGACCTCTTCCATGGGCAGAACTCCCTGCAATTGAAGCTATGGAAGAAGCAAAGAAACTTGTCAGACTTTGTGTGCTTGCAGGGTATAAAAAAATCCATTTAGACACTAGTATGAAACTTGGTGATGATGATGAAAATGAAAAGTTATCCTATGACGTTATTGCCGAACGTGGAGTAATTTTATACAAAGAATGTATGAAAGCATACAATGAAATGCTTGAGATAAATCCCGATGAAATAAAACCGGTCTTTGTAATAGGAAGCGAAGTCCCAATCCCTGGCGGAGCTAAAGAAAAAGAAAACTCTGTTGAGGTTACTGATATTGAGGACTTTGAAAATACAATTTTTGCATACAAAAAAATGTTTATGAAATATGAACTTGATAATTGTTGGGATGATATTATTGCAGTTGTTGTTCAGCCGGGCGTTGAGTTTTGTGAAGATAATATTGTTATCTATGACAGACAAAAAGCAAAACATTTGTGCGAAACACTTAAACAATACCCAGATATTGTTTTTGAAGGACATTCTACTGATTACCAGCCTCCGATAAAACTTAAAGAAATGGTTGAAGATGGTATTGCAATAATTAAAGTGGGTCCTGCTTTATCTTATGCATTGAGGGAGGGTGTTTTTGCACTTGCTTCAATAGAAAAGGAAGTTGTTTTTAATAAATCCGAATGGTCAAACTTTAAAGAAGTATTAGAAACCGAGATGAAAGAAAACGACAAATATTGGAAAAAATATTATGGCGGAAGCGAAGAACACAAACTGATGTCAAGAAGATACAGTTTCTCAGACAGATGCAGATACTATTTCATACGACCAAACGTGGAAAAAGCAATCCAGAAATTATTTGAAAATATTGACAAATCTGATGTTCCATTGGGCTTACTCCATCAATATATGCCATCTCAGTATGTGAAAGTTCGTGACGGATTATTGCCGATAAAAGCAAAAGATTTAGTTAAAGATGCAATAGTAAACGTAATTGATGATTACAACTATGCAGTTAAATATAACTACCTAATAAAAGGTGTAATATAAGGAGAAGAATTTGAAAGCAGCAGTATGCTATGGAAATAACGATGTAAGGTGGGAAGCAGTTCCCGATGTCTTTCCAAAAGAGGATGAAGTCAAAATAAAAGTAAAGGCTTGCGGAATCTGTGGAAGTGACATTCCTCGTGCAACAAAAATGGGAGCACATTCTTACCCGATAATTTTGGGACACGAATTTTCAGGGCTTGTAGAAGAAGTTGGCAAAAACGTAAAAGGAATTAATGTCGGAGAAAAAGTAACGGCAGCACCTTTAGTTCCCTGCTATGAATGTGAACAATGCAAAAAGGGAAACTTTTCTCTATGTCATAACTATAGTTTTATCGGCTCTCGTCAGCAGGGAGCAATGGCTGAATATATTTGTGTTCCTGCAAAAAATGTTGTTAAATTATCAGAAAATACAACTTTTGAACAGGGTGCTTTGTTTGAGCCAGCAACGGTTTCTTTACATGCATTTAATATAAATCAATATGAACCAAACGGATATGTTGCTATTATAGGCGGTGGAACAATTGGTATTTTTGCAATGCAATGGGCAAAAATATTAGGCTGTAAAAAGGTTGTTGTCTTTGGCAGAGATAAGGAACACTTAAAATTATCAAAAGAACTTGGTGCTGATGAAGTTATCAGCACATTAGATGAGGATTTTATTGAACAGGCAATGAATTTAACTGATGGAAAAGGGTTTGATTATATTTTTGAATCAGCAGGAGCTGTTGCTACAATAAAATATTCGTTCAAACTTGCTGCTAAAAAAGCACATATTTGTTTAATCGGAACACCTACAAATGATATTACATTTACACCGAGAGAATGGGATTTAATAAACCGAAAAGAGTTTATTCTAACTGGTTCATGGATGTCATATTCAAATCCGTTTCCGGGTAATGAATGGGAAATGACGAAAAAATGTTTTGCAGACAGCTGTTTAAAGTTTGATGACAGGTTATTTTATAAAAAATTCAATATGAAAAGTGCAAACAATGCATTTGATTTATTTATAAATCCAAATGAGAAAATTAAAGGAAGAATATTATTACTAAAATAAAGGAGAATAAAATGGAAGAACAGATTAAGCAAACTGTAGATTATGGAGAAGACTTTAATATTGATATAAAAAAAATCTTTCTTATGTTTTGGAGCAGAAGATTTTTGATGATAAAAATCTTTGTTGCGACTTTAGCATTTTTCATTGCAATAACTTTTGTGATGAAAAAAATGTGGGTTGTTGATTCAAATTTGTACGTTAATAAATCAAACAGTACAAATTTCTCTGAAGTTAACCCATTTGCTATCGAAGAATTGGGTATCGGTATTATACAGAGTAAAGATCCCTTGGCAGATGAATTAGAACTTATCAAGTCACCGCTCGTTCTTCAAAAAGTTATAGAAGAAAATGACTTAAGGTATAAAAAATTCTTAGGAATAATTCCTACTAAAAAAACAGGTGAATATTTGTCAGTTGCATCATTTATTAAATCTAAAAAGTTAGGTATTGAAACAAAGAGTGGTACCAGTATTATATCAATATCATACAAAAATAAAGATAAAGAACTCGCTTATAATGTAGTAAATTCAATAATAAAGAACTATATTGAATTACATAAAGAAATAAACAGTGAAAAATCTAAATCAGATAAAAAAATTATTGAAACAGAATACCAAAAAGCAAAAGCTGACTTGCGACAAAAAGTTAGTGCGGCTGGTGGTTTGCCAAATGCTTCTTTAACAGGAACAGGACAGCTTGCTGCAATGAGTGCGTTCTCTCGTTCTGCTCAAAGTGCTATATCAAATCTAAGAGGTCAATATCTTGCCAGTGAAAAATCAAGAGTAGAAATTGGCGAAGAAGAAGCAAAAGTTACGCAGCTTGCTTCAAAACTAGAATGGGCAAAAATGGTTGAAGAAATGTCAGATTCATCGAAAGTTCTTGTAATAAAAGAACCGACTATTCCTCGTGATTGGGAATATGCTTCTCCAAATCTTATGATAAATACTATTGTAGGTGTAATTATGGGTGCAATATTTGCTTTTTTGGCAGTTATAATCAGTGAAGTCCGTGACAAAAAGCTCACTTACATGAATCTTGGCGAAAACATTATCTATGATTTAGAAAAAGAGTTTAAATCATTTTGTGCATACCTTATTACAAATAAAAACAAAAAAATCTTATTTGCTTTCTGTGTAGATGTACCCACAGCTTTAAGTGATAAATTTAAACCATTTGCTAATATATCTTTTATTCAGGCAGGAATCTCGGACTCTTTTTCAACTGCTATCCAAAACTCTGATGAAATAGTTTTATTTGCTAAATTAGGACAAACTCAAAGCGAAGACTACAAAATAATCAAAAACATGATAAAAGAAAATAATAAACAAATCTCATATGAAGTACTAATTTGACATAATAAAATTTTATTAATATATAAAAAATAATACTGAATAATTAGCTTAACTATGATACGATAATATTAATAAGAAACTTGTAAATTATAGGATTCTGTAATGGAATTAGTATACTTGTGGATAGATAAATATAAAAATATTGAGAATTTAGGAATATCCCTAAATTCTCAATATATTGTAACAACAGAGTATAAGGATACAACTAATAGTTTAAATATCATAGAAATAAAAAACAATAACAAGATTAATATTTTTGGTGAAAGTATAAATCTTCAAGCAATTGTTGGAGCAAATGGTTCTGGTAAAACTACAATTTTAGAGATACTGTTTTATATTTTATCAAATAACGCTAAGGACATCAAATATTCTTTAATTGTTAAAAATAACGAAAGTAACAAATTTGAACATCTAAGTAATAATATATCTATTATCACATCTGAAAATATTAACATAATCCCACTAAACGAATATATGAAATTTCTTTTTTGTCAACAATTTAAAAAAAATAATATCAAAAAGAAAGCTTATACAAATTATGATACAGAATTGTCTTATCAAGATAAAATTAATAATTATCTATATTATGATCGATTTGATGATAATGAAGTTAAAATGGCCTATGGATATACTATAAACTTTTTAGAAAATAGTAAATTCCTAAAGGAACATAATTATTTAAAATTTAATAGTTTTTTATGGGTTTTTGATTTATATAGTTGCTATGAATATATAGTATATCGCTTAAAAAATGCATATGATGGCAAATTAAAAGAACAAGATGAGAAATTTAAAAATTATAATTATACTGTTTTTGCATACTTAAATCATAAATATGTGAAAGAATTTTTAAATATAGTAAATAAAATTGTTCCGTTTACAACGCATAAAAGAAAAACAACAAATTATTTTGAATATTTATTTGACGAAATTTTTCCTGATGTAATCTTTTTTTCAGCTATATTAGAGTTTGCAACATTTTTAAATAGTATATATGAATCTTTACATACAATTGCTCTTTATGAATATGAAAATAAACAAACCGAATATATAGATGTAAAACAAAATTCTATTGATGAAATTTTTATAAAAATAATTAATATATGTGAGGAAAAAGAACAATCGATTTCTAAAGTTGAATTTTTAAATTATTTATTAGATATCATTAACAATAATAACTTATCCTATAATAAATTTATAAATAAAAACGATAAATCCTTTAACTATGGAGAAAATTTTAGCAAATATATTCACAATATAAATAATTTAGAAGAATGTAAAACAATATTCAATAAGTATTTTGAACAGAAAAAGAGCACTGACATTTTTAAATTAAAAAGTAATTATTACATTGAAACAAAGTATTACAATAGAGAAATAGAAGAAAGCATTAATAAAAAATCCACATATATCACAGAATATATTAATTTACCAAATGAAGCTATAAAAACTATATGTAAAACTTTTGCTACACGATTTTTAGTACAATTCTTAAATATCAATTTTTGCAATAAAACAAAAAATGGTAATGAATATAATTTTTCCGATTTAAGTACTGGTGAACAAAGAATTATAAAGTTTATGGCAGACATAGCATATTGTAATACAAGAGATGTATATTTAATAGATGAAATGGATTTAAGTTGGCATCCAACATGGCAAAAAAATATGATCTATTATTTAACGGATATTGTTGAAAAAAAAGCAAAGTTGGACAATAAAATAACTAATATAATTATAGCAACACATTCTCCTCTCGTATTATCTGATATTCCTAGAGAAAATATATTGTTATTAAATAGAGATAAAAATACTGGAATTGCTAGTGTAATATATGATGATATTCAAACATTTGGTGCAAATGTTCATTCCTTGTTCGAAAATAGCTTTTTCTTAGACACAAACATGGGACGTATTGCACAGAATAAAATTGAGGAAGTATTAAAAAAAATAAAAAATATTAAACAAAAACCAAATCAAATTAAGAATAATAATATTGAAGAATTGAAAAATTTGATTAGAACTATCGGCGAACCTGTTATACAGTACCAATTGCTTAAAGAATTATATTCAGCAGATTCTTTTATTAACAATTCATCTGATAACCTAGCAAGATTACAGCTTGAAAATGATCGATTAAATAAAGAATTAAAAGTCTTGAAAAATAAATATGAAAAAAATAATAATTCCTAATATAGAATATATAAAAAAACAGCATTATGATTATTGCCTTAGCGATTCAGATATATTATCAGTAACAAATAATCTTTCTGAAGAGCAAAGAAAATTGCTGTTTATTGAAAAACCTTTTGATTTTTCTCGTGAAAATTGTTTGAGCTTAAAATATAATTTTATAAATAAATTTCCACATGATTATTTTTCAATTTTAATTAAAAAATACAATAAGTTTAGAACAGCAAAAAACAAGAAAAAATGGTGTGGAACGCAATTTATTGAATCCTTAAATATAGATGTCTGCCCATATTGTGGTATGTCATATTTTTCTGTTGTAAAGAAAAAGAGACAAAATGAATACATTTATATTGCAGAAGCAACTTTAGATCACTATTTGCCAAAAGAAAAATTTCCATATTTAGCATTGAACCTATATAACCTAATACCATCGTGCTCGGCCTGCAATACATTATATAAGACTACAGATGGAAGGAAAATTATAAACCCATACTTTAACGCAGTTGAAGATTGTATAAAATTTAAGCTGGATTCAGATGATATAATAAATGTTGTAATACATAATAAAAATATTAATAAAATCATATTAGAGAATCTATGCAACAATTCGAATATGTTTGAATATGTAGATAATCATATTGAAGTTCTAAATTTGGTAAACAGATATAATAAAAGGACTAATATTGCTAAAAGTTTAATTAAAAAGAAATTTTGGTATGATAATGTTTTTATAAATCAATTAAAAAATTTGGATATTGGTATATCGGAATGTGAATTTGAAGATTTTATTATAAAACAAGATTTATATAACAGCAATGAACCATTTGCAAAATACAAAAAAGATGTATGGAGGCAAATACAATATAATTAGAGTTATTACTTATTCCATTCCCAAAATTTCTCTTTCGATTTGTCGAATGATATCTGGAGATAAGCTGCCTGTCGGTTTTTGTTTGGGAGTTTGTTCCTGTTGCAGAGAATCTGTATATTGTTTTACAAGTGGAATTTCTTTTAAGATATTAATCAGAGAATAAATTTCCGGTGGTGGCGTTTTTTGATTTTTATCAATATCTGTTGATATTTTATTCATCATTTTTCTGGCAAATTCCAAAAGTTCTTCACTAAATCTATCTTTATTGCGTTCCGCATCAAACCGCTTTTCATCCCAGTTATATTCCTTTTTCCAATAGAATAAAATCCTGCGGGAAAGTCCAAGTTGCATTCCAATCTCCGCCAGAGATTTTTTGTCGTAAATATACATATGTTCTGCTTGTGTCAGTTGGTTGAATTTTGTCATAGTTATACCTCAAAAATTATTCTATTAATACTAAATTTGTTTTTATCTGTAAGTCGTTTTACTTGAAAATTACATGTTTTATCAATAACACCAAGATTTTGATAATATTTTATAAGCTGGTTTAATAATGCCATTGTATTTTTGAGCCGCCTTTCGCCAAGGCATCTTCTTCGGCAACATTTATAAAACCTGATAATTGTTTCTTGTGAAATATCCTGAATAAATATATTTTTAAAATACGGAATTATATTCACTCGGAATATTGATTCATATGTTTCATAAGTTCTTTGTTTGCAATTCTTTTTGGCATAATTTTCAATGAATCCAACTACGGCATCTTTGAATTTTAATTGCGGATTATGATTATCCTGCGGAGCAAACATACCATATTCGAGAATGTCGTTTCTTTCAATGTATTTGTAATGGTTTTGTTCAAAGACTATTTTACCCTCGTTCAATAGGTGTTCAAGTTCCGTTTTACAACCACATTCTGCAATCATTTCTATTTCATCAAGTGTAAATTCTTTTAAATGTCGTGCCAATTTTTCTATATTCATATAATCTGCTCCATAATTTCTTTTGTAATTTCTGCTAAATTATTGTCTTTAGCAAATGTTTCTATTTGATTTATCAACTGAACAATTTGTCTGAATCTGTTGTATTTTGAGTGAATATATTCAATAGCATCGGGGGTAAATGTAATCTCCGAAAGATGTCCGATTATTTGTGATAAATCATTTACCCCAAATGTTTCAAACTTAAGAATTTCCGAGAACCTATCATAAAGATGCTTGTATCGTTCAAGTTTTCTGTGAGCCAATCCCATTCCGATAAAAATTATCGGACAACTTGTTTCATCGTGAATATCCCGCAGAGTTTCAATGGTTTTGTAGTTATTCATAAGATAATCAATCTCATCAATAAAAATCATCTGCGGGGATTGTTTCAGCTTTTTAACTACAATATTAAAATTATCCGAAGTCAGAAATCTAGGAATCTCGTCTAGTTCTTTAACCATTTCTTCCAATAACCATCTGCCTGTCATAAGGTTTGATGCTCTTAAATAAATCCCGTCATATTTACAAGCAAGCCACAAAGCAGTCTGCGACTTCCCAAGCCCGGGTTCACCATAAACCAGTCCCATTTTTGGAATATTCTTTGACTTGTTAATTAAATTTTCGACAAGTCCGATAAAGTTTTTAACATTAGTTGTTTTTACAAATGTTTTATTCATATAAAAGCTTGTACTCCTTTGTATTTTTGAATTCTGTTATCCAAGAATTATTCGGATCATTTTTTATCATGTACTCATATTTTTCGGAATTATTTTTAAACATCTTTTGAACGCCGCTTAAACTGGTATTAAACACCCCTTGAAGGGGTAAATCTGAAGATTGTATTTCCAGTTGTGTTTCTAAAAGTTTGATATCTTCTGTTTCCAGATATTTTTTAACAGATTCGACTGTTTTCTTTTTTAATTGTCGTTGTTTGACAATTTTTTGCTTGTAATCCTCATAGTCTTTGACGTCCCCAAGTAATTTTGCCATCGGGTGCGTTTCTGTTACTCGTTTTGCTGTACATAAATATTCACCTTTCGGGGTATAAACCTTAATATTTGTAAGATCAAAGAGGTTGTATTTTATTAATACTTTGCTTTTAAAACCATATAGCCTTTCATCAAAATAGTCACAGTTTAGAAATCGGATTCCATTTCTTTGAATTGTTTTTACTTCCGTTGCAAGCATTAAATCGTCAAGAGTATTAATATCAATATTTTGTCTTTTTCTTTCAGATAAAACTTCTGAAATTGTTTTATCCGGTACATTTGGACAAGGTTGAGAATTCTTAAAACTCAACCACATATCAATCATTTTTATTGTTTCTTCTATGGTAGGAATATATTCACAATGTAGATTTTTATGTAACTTTTCGTTTCTCATCATATATGCGGGTTTGTTATTTATTGATGAGCCGATATAACTCGGCAAAAGTTTTTCAAAACCTTCCTGAAATTCTTTAAAGAATCTTTCAATAACTTTTGCTCTCGCATTATACGGTCTTGCAAAAACTAAAATACTTAGCCCGAAAAGCTCTGCCATTATCTTGATAAACAACTTTGGGTATCATATCAAGATTAATTATTGAATTACGCAGAGCACTTGCTATGCATTGGGTATTTTCTTCAAGCATAATTTCATAACCGACTAACGCTGTTGATTTCCAATCCAGAAATCCGACAAGAGTTGCTCGGCAGGGTTTGCCTGTAAAAGGATTTATTACTTGAAATGCTAATTTATGTCCATCTGCAACAAGAATATCTCCGACTTCTAAAAGAGAAGCATCACGTTTTATGTAGGGTTCGACTTTATCTGATAATGCTTTTTCTCCGTCACGAGCTAAAATCCATTTGTCATAATTGTTATCTTTGAACCATTTTGCATAACGTCGGAATGTAATATCTGCCGGGATAAAACTTTGCCCTTGTTCTTTTAATCTGTATTTAGTAAGTGCAATTGCTTTTCCAATAGATAATCTGTTTGGATGTAAAAGCAATCCCATAAATATTTTTATTTCATAATCATTCAGAACTGTTCGGTATTCCTGAACAGTTGAATATTTATATTGTGGCAGAAGTTTCGTATAATCTTCCGTTCCGTTTAACATAGCATACCAACGGTGCAAACTTCCTCGGGAAATTTTCCCTAAAATCTCAAATAGGTGTGAATCTGAGGTATTATGCAGCTTTACAAAATCATAATCGGCTTGGAGTTTGTTTTGGGATTGCTTTCTAAACTCAAGCCATTGATGAACTATATCTAGTCTTGCTAATGCTATTTGTTTACATTTTTCTGGAGTAAAATCTGCCATATGCGTATTCCTTTTGTCTTGGATTATTGGCGGTTCACCCGTTTACATTCGCTTTATTTTGCTATTGCAAAATAGTTGCTCATTCCAACGGTTTCACAGGGACGGCATTTCGTTTCGCTTGCGCTTCACTTCAGCCTTGCCAAAATCCGCCATACACATTAATGTCTCTGTTTCGCAGAAACATCAAGTCCTAAATCTCAATCTCAGAGACATTTTGACACATATCAAAATGCAAGATAATTTATTTTTGCACGCGGAATATACCCTTAAACAAGTTCAGGGTGACAGAAAACGAGTGCAAAATAGTGCAAAAATTGGGACAAAAGTGCAAGAATAGTCCGGTAAATCTCTACACTATAAATCTGCCTTAAACTCCCAACAATTCGGCATTATAGCCGATAAAAACGCATCCAAACTGTCCTGAAAACCGATATTAAAAAAGAGGGTGCTGAAACCCTCTAATAAATGGAGCGGACGACGAGACTCGAACTCGCGACAGTCTGCTTGGAAGGCAGATACTCTACCAACTGAGCTACGTCCGCTTAATGCAATTATTTAATCTGTCTATATTTATAATCTAATTCAAACATAAACTTTTTTCAAGACATAAAAAAGACCTTTTATTAAAAGGTCTTTTTCTATTTTTTACTTTATTTACTTTACTATTGAGGTAACGGTTCACTTGCCCCGTTTAATGTATCACCTACAGGCGCATCGGTTGATGAGCTTTCTTCTTCAGAGTTCATTAGGGTATCCGGTGATGTATGTGCATATAGTCTTAAACTTATTGTAGATAATAGTATCTTTTTATCCTTAGGGTATGGTATAACTTCTATTTTATTTATTTTTATGTAATATGGGTACTGGTATAGATCTTGTATTAATTTCCCTAAGTTTACATAGTTGGAAACAATCTCCATGTTTACATCGCATACAAAGTATGTTGTTCCTTGATCTACAAACAAATCACCTGCCGGATTGTATTTATAATCAATGGATTTTATTTTAATAGAATTTGCTTTTACCATTTCTATTACGTCGTTATACAATGTGAAAAATAAAGTATCATTTTTATCATTCCCAAAATCTTCTACCGGAGTATAGATTTTCTTTTGTGAATTCATAACAGATTCTTTTAATTTTTTTATTTTCATTTGGACTGTGCGCTGCAAATTTTTCTGCTGTTCCAGCTCTTGTGATACCGTTGTTATCTGTTCTTTTAAACTTTGCCAAGTATTATACTGGTTTGATAACAACAATAATGCAAATGTAGCTACTATACTAACAGCTATTGCAAAAACTATAACGCCAAAATACTTTCTATATTTATCCATTTTTTTTCCCTTGATTAATTAATGATTTCTAACTCTTCAGGAAGATTGTTATTTGAGTTATCCGGATTATTCGGATTATTCGGATCATCATCTTGTTTCGGTTTTTTCTTTTCTTCCGGTTCGTTAGAGATTCTGAATTCATAAAAATCTGCATCCAATGTTGTTAGAATAGCATCTTTGTCTAATTCTGTTATTTTTTTCGAACCGGCTGATGCTAGTCCTAACTTTTGTAGAGTTATATCTGAATTTGGATTGTAATCTTTTATACTTCTAAAGAATGCGTATACACTTTCCAAATTATCGGCTTGACCTTCAATTGTTGTTTTGTCTCCAAGTTTTAAGTGTGTAAGCCATAATTTTTTAGGAATTTCTGTGCCAACAATTGTATAATAAGAATAAACATTTTTATTATGAGCTAAACCGATTCTCACTTCATCACCTTCGTCGAACTGGCTTGCTGAAATATCTTTATGTGCTTCTAAAAATGCTTTGATTCTGGTTATTTCGTTATTCATTTGGTCTAAATCATTTTGCATATTTCCGATTTTTATTCCAAACCAGCCCCATATAATAAAAGCAATTATTGCAATGATAATTGAGATTACAATAAATAATCCAATTAAAAGCTCATTTGTTAAAACGACTTTTCCGTTAAAAAGCATAGGGGGCTGTTCTAATAGATATATATCGCCAAGAGTTTTATTAAATAAGTTAAAATTAATCGGGTTGCTATGTGCAAAGTTAATATACGTTGCTGCTCCGATAACTTCTAATGAAATTGCTTTTGTGTATGCATCATCTACCAATGAAGATGTATTCAAGAGAGGTTCTTTTAAATAACAATTTGCTTCCTGATATATTATAGGAGATGAATACGTTATCTTATTTGCAATGACTTCTGCACTAATAATATTTGTAGTAGATACTATGCATAAATATTTTGAAGGGGTTTTAGCCAGAATAGGCTCAATTGCAGAGATTACGGTTGCATAATTTTCAGCATCGCTTAAAACTTCACCAATGCTTATTTTTTCTTCATATACATCTATATACGTTTTACCAAGCATAGTTATTACACGGCAGCAGCCGTTATCAATTGTTAACAGTACCCAGCTAACGTCAGGCTCGGTATTTACTCTATCCAGATAAACCAGTGAATGAAAAATAGAGTTTACAGATGTGTCAATTGTTTTAATTCTATAACCCATCTCCCTGATAAATAGTATCAGTTCAATTAATGTTGATTTTTGAACTGCTGTATATGCAACTTTATTGAATTGTAATGATGAGTTAACAATTTTATAACTGTACGCAGGTTCGTAGTTTTTCAAATACGGGTCATCATAAAGCTCTTCCTCTATGGCTGCTTCTATTTGTAAGTCATCCATTGCAGCCGGATAGTCTTTAATTTTAAATGAAGATGGAGGCATGTTTAAAACAAGCTCCGTGCCTTTTGGAATATCTAATTCTTCCAATAAATCCATTAAAGAATCTTTAAACAAATCTAAATCTGCAATTTCTCTTCTTACAACATTATATTCTATGGATTTTCGTCCGTATTTAATAACTGTACCGGTTGTATAATCTATCTGAGCTATTTCTAAACCATTTTCAGGGGTGATAGATACACCAACTGCCGAACTCTTCTTCAATGCCATAATTATATTAATCCTCTCTCTTTTTATTGTACAATAAATCTTAAATTTTGTACATAATTATTAAAATTATATATAAATATCAACCAATTGTATGAATTAAACAAACTTGGCTGCGTGTATGATGTAAATAAATATTAAGTTTATAAATATAAATTAATTAGGTTTTTTATGGATATAACAATAATTTATGGTAAAAATGCGGTAATAGAGGCTCTTGAGTGCGGTGAGAGAGAGTTTAATAAAATTCTTATATCAAATAATTCAAGAGCGGATGTAAAAATTGAACAAATAAAAAAACTTGCACAAAAATTAGGAGTAGTTTATCAATTTGTTGCAAAAGAAAAGTTAAATGCACTTGAACCGGAAGGCAGGCATCAAGGTGTAATTGCTCAAACTTCACCTATCAAATATACTGATTTGGAAGATTTTATCGAAAAATATAAAGGTGAACAAGCTTCTGTGGTTATTCTTGATGGCGTGGAAGATTCACATAATGTTGGTGCAATTATTCGTTCTTGCGTTTGCGCAGGAATTAAGGGTATTATCATTCCATCCCGCAGAGGTGTTCTTATTAATTCTACTGTTGAAAAAACAAGTGCAGGAGCAGCAAATCATATTTCAATAATAAAAACCAACAGTCTTGTAAGTGCAATACAAAAGTTAAAAGATAACGACTATTGGGTAATTGCTTCTGACCATCATGCGGAGCATAATCATTATGAAATTGATTATACGGATATGAATTTTGCACTTATTATGGGAGCGGAACATGCAGGTATTTCAAAGTCTTTATTAAAGCTTGCAGATTTTAAAGTTAAAATTCCAATGTTAACAAATTTTAATTCTTTAAATGTTTCGAATGCAACTGCTATAATATTATTTGAATACGTATCTCAATTATGTAAAAAAAATAAGAGGAAAGACAAAAATGGGTAAAAAAAGTGATACTTTGAACATAATGGCTGATGATATATCAGATGAGGGTATAGATTTTAACAGTATTGAAACAATTGATGATGATGAAGATTCAATTGAGATTGAAGAGCCAAAAACTCAAGAAAGCTTAAATTCCGTTAATTCAGATGATTCTGTGAGAATTTATCTTCAACAAATAGGCAAAATTCCTCTTCTTTCAACTGAAGAAGAGCTTGAAGTTGCTAAAAAGATATACGAAAGCCAAAGCGAAATTGCCAGAAAAGTTCTTATTAATGCTAACTTAAGACTTGTTGTAAGTATTGCTAAAAAATATATAGGAAGGGGACTTTCTTTTCTTGATTTAATTCAGGAAGGGAATATGGGCTTAATAAAAGCAACTGAAAAATTTGATTATACAAAGGGGTATAAATTTTCTACTTATGCTACTTGGTGGATTCAGCAGTCCATTACAAGAGCAATTGCAGACAAAGCAAGAATAATAAGACTTCCTATTCATTTGATTGAATCTATTAATAAGATTAAAAAAGCAACAATGGATTTAACAACTAAGCTCGGCAGAATTCCTAATAAGCAGGAAATAGCTGACGAGATGAATATTTCTGTTTCAAAATTGACTTCAATAATAAAATCGACTCAATCAACAATAAGCATTGATACTCCTACGGGACAAAAGGATGATTCAAATAAAATAATTGACTACATTGTTGATGAGTCCACAATTGCTCCTGATAATATTGTTTCACAAGAGAGCATGCTTGAGGATATCAAAAATATGCTTGATCAGTTAAGTCAAAAAGAACGTGATGTTTTGATTTTGAGGTTTGGTCTTAATAACGATGGCAATAAGAAAACCCTTGATGAGATCGGTTCAATTTATGGTGTTTCAAGAGAAAGAATTCGACAAATAGAAAACAGGGCAATATCAAAACTTAAAAAACTTTGTAAAAACAAAAATTTAACTTCCGGCTTAAAAAATTACTTTGGCGGATAATATCAAAAACTAGGACTAAGGAATTACAGAATGGCTGATATTGATAAAATTAATGAACTGATAGGTAAAAAAGAATTTAATGAAGCGTTGAATATTACAAAGGAAGCTTTGAAGGAAGAACCTGATAATATTGAATTAATAAAGTCAGCAGGTTTGTCTGAAGTAAATCTTGAATTATGGGCAGATGCAAAGGTTCATTTTGAATCAGTGGTAAAGCATAATGCGGATGATGCTACATCTTGGTTTTATCTTGCTAATTGTTATAACAATTTGGCTGATTTTATATCTGCAAAAAATGCTTATATTAAGGTTATAGAACTCAGAAAAGAATATATCGAAGCGTATAAAAGTTTATGTGTAGTTTTGCTAAAGCTTGATTTATCGGAAGAAGCAATTGAGTATGCAGAAAAAGGACAAAGTATTGCAGAAGAAGATTATTTATTTGACTTTATTATAGGAACTGCATATACAAAGTTAAAAGAATTTGAAAAGAGTATAGAACCTTTTGAAAATGCTTTAAAGAAAGACGCAAAAAATATTGCCGTATATAATAGCTTGGGCACTGCATATATGGCATCTCAAAGAAGTGATGACGCAATAAAATGCTACAAAAAAGTTATTGAAATGTTTCCTAATAGTCCGATGGGATATTTTAATCTGGGTTCAGCCTTGCAAATTCAACAAAAACATAAAGATGCCTGTGAATATTTTAAAAAAGCAGTTGAATTGGATGAAGAAGATGAAAGCTTTAAAGTTGCTTATGCTATGTCTTTAATAAAGTCAGAACAGTATAATGAAGCTGTCGATATTTACAAAAAACTTTTGGTTCAGCATCCTGAAAAAGAAAATTATAAGTTTAACCTTATAACTTGTTATGAGGCATTAGGAGATGTTCAAACAGCAATAAGAATGTTAGAAGGGCTTGTTTATTTGAATCCGAAGTTTGTTCTTCCGGCTCAAAAGCTTGCAAATCTTTATATACAGACAAACCAATTGAGTAAAGCAAAAGAATTATATGATAAAATTCTTTTGAAAAACAATCCGACCGCAGAAACTTTGCACCATTATGCAGTACTTTCCTCAAGTCTTTGCGATACTGATACGGCGGAAAGAATATTAAAAAAAGCAATAAGAATGAATCCGAAGATGGCAAATGCTCATAAAGATTTGGCGGTTATTTATCTGAATAAACGCTTATTTGATTATGCAGAAGATGAATTCAAAACTGCAATGGAGATTAAGCCGAATGATTTTGAAATAATTTTTGAATATGGCAATTTCTTGTATTCAACATCAAAAAATAAGGATGCTGAGATTTATTATACTAAAGCTTTAGAGCTTGAACCTAAAAATATTTTAGCTTTGACGTTTATGGCTCTTAATAAGCTTGTTTTAAATCAGCTAGACGAAGCAAAAAAATATATTGAAAAAGCATTAGAAATAAATCACCATCACGAATATATCCAATTCTGCGCAGGTAGAATTTTATTCGCAAGAGGAGAATACGAAGAAGCTAAAAGGTATTTGATAAAAGCGGTTGAACAAAATCCTGATGTAGAAACACAAAACGCGCTTGCTTTAACATATTATGAACTTGGCGATTATCAGCAGGCTATTAATATTTTCAATAATTTACAAGAAAAATTTCCTGACAATGTTTCAGTTCTTAAAAGTCTTGCAAAATGTTACGAAAAGATACAAGACAATGATATGGCATTAGAATATTTGTACAAATCTGCGGATATCCTTGCAGAAGATGAAGAAGTTCAGGAAATGATTAGAAGGTTGTCTTAAAAAATTTGTATAATATTTTATTTATGTAGGTTCTACCTGACAAAAACTGTTTCTTAAATTGTCGGGTTAGTAAATCCAACCTACCTGACTCAGAATGATAGCACAATTAAAATACAGTATGCAGGTATACAGTATGCAGGTCGTTCTGAGGGAAATAACCATTCAACCCGAAGAATCTATTTTGCAATAGAGATCCTTCGCCTTAAATTATTATTTGGCTCAGGATGACGTGCATATTAAATTTTAAGTTTTTATCAGGTGAAACCTGACCTACATAACTTTGCCTGACTAAAACTGTTGATTAAAAAGCAGTATAAGGTGGTCTTATTAGAATAAAGTTTTTTTTGAGCAAGTATGTTTATAAGCTTTTGTAAACAAAAATACAAAATCTGCTTTTTTATGTATAATAAAATTAATTGCAGGTGGTTTTATGGAGCATAATTACGAAGAAGAAAAAAGGTTTATTATTCTGAGGGTTATTATTTCATTAATTTTTTTCGGACTTGGTTTTTTGTATCCGATTTTGTTTATACTTGCATATTTTATCGCAGGGTATGATATTATTTGGCGTGCAATAAAAAATATTATCAATTTAGAACTTTTTGACGAAAACTTTTTGATGAGTGTAGCAACAATAGGTGCTTTGTGCATAAAAGAATACCCTGAGGCGGTTATGGTTATGGTTTTGTACCAAATCGGCGAATATTTGCAGGATAAAGCAATTCACAAATCAAAAAAATCTATCAATGATTTAATAAATTTCAGACCGGAATATGCAGTTGTTAACGGCAGAAGAATGCAGCCCGAAAATGTTGAAATCGGTGAAGTTGTAACAGTTAATACGGGAGAAAAAATACCTTTAGACGGAATTGTTGTTGAGGGTTCTGCGCTTATTGATAATTCAATGCTTACAGGAGAATCAATTCCTATTTATGCTGAAGTCGGAAAAGAAGTTTTAAGCGGCGGAATCAATCTTAATAGCGTGTTAAAGATAAAGGTTACAAAAAAATATGAACAATCTACTGTTCACAAAATAATACAACTTATAGAAAGTTCCGCAGAGAAAAAGGCAAAAACAGAAAAATTTATAACTAAGTTTGCAAAAATTTATACACCAATAGTTGTTTTGATTGCATTAGTTTTGGCTTTAGCTTTACCTGCGTTATTAAATATCGGTTATGCGGAGGCAATTAAAAGAGCATTGACCTTCCTTGTTATATCTTGTCCTTGTGCGCTTATAATATCTATTCCTTTAACGTTCTTTGCGGGAATTGGCGGTGCATCAAATAACGGAATTTTGATAAAAGGCGGAAATTATCTTGAACAGCTTTCAAAAATCGGTACAATAGTGTTTGATAAAACAGGAACTCTTACAACGGGGATTTTTGGTATAAGGGATATTAACTCTTGTGATTCAGATATATTAAAATATGCAATGCATACAAAAACGAAATACCTGAAACTACTGAAATACTTGAAGATGCAGGGAACGGTGTTAAAGCATTATGGGAAGGTAAAACTATTAAAGCCGGAACCGCAAAGTATGTAGGTGTAGAACCTATAAATACACTTGGAACTGTTATTTATGTATCAATAGATGATAGTTATATCGGCAATATTGTTCTTGCTGATGTAATAAGAGAAGATAGCGAAAAAACAATAAGAACTCTTCATAATATGAAGATTAAAACTGTAATGCTGACAGGTGATACAATAGAGAGGGCAGAAACTCTCAAGAATATATTAAATATCCAAACTGCTTATGCCGAACTTTTGCCTTCAGATAAAGTTTCTAAGACAGAGGGGTTAATGCAGACAACACAATTACCGTTAGCTTTTGTAGGCGATGGTATTAATGATGCGCCTGTTTTAAAACGTGCAGATGTCGGTATAGCTATGGGTGGAATTGGTTCTGATGCGGCTATTGAAGCATCCGATGTTGTACTTATGGAAGACAAACCATATAGAATTATTACCGCTGTAAAGATTGCACGCAAAACCATGAGCATTGTAAAACAAAATATCTTTTTTGCACTGGGAATAAAAACCATGTTT
>CACYKP010000013.1 GCA_902775025.1 uncultured bacterium
ACTATGGCTAATATGTCTAATGTTAACAAAATGGCTGTAACTGATGGCGGCTTAACTATCGGCAGGGTTTGGACAGCAAGAAACAGATATGAGCAAGCTGAGCTTGGGTTTAAAAATGCTATGATGATGTTTTTAAACTTTGTTTTTCCTATTTATCTTGCTAAAGGACTTGATAAAATGTCGATGAAGTTATTCAATACTAACGTTAATCTTGATCCGAAACTTATGAATAACACAGAATTTATGAAAGCTGTTCAGGAAAATATTATCGAAATGCCTAAAAAAAGAGAAAAGATTATAGAATTTTTGGACAAAAATCCAAATAGCGAATTTTCAAAACTATGCGAAGAATATTGCGGAGTTAAATACTTAAAAAATCGTGTTCGTGATCCCAGAGAATTTGTTGATACAAAAAAAATAGAAGACTTTATAAAAGAATTACAAAAATTTGCAAATGAAGTAAAAACAAGCAAAGATGTACAAAAATATTCAAGAAAAGCGATAAAAATAAAATCATTTAACATTATGGCCAACGTAGGTATAAGCAGCTTCTTACTTGCAGTTACTCTGCCAAAACTCATCTTCTTCTTAAGAGAAAAAATTACTGGTTATAAAGCTGAACCGGGATTAATGAATATAAAAGCTTAATAAAAAAACGAACCCTTATTACAGGTTCGTTTTTATCATTTTTATTTAACTGTCGATTAGTTTTCAACATATTCTCTTAAGCGTTTGCTTCTGTTTGGATGTCTTAATTTTCTAAGAGCCTTTGCTTCTATTTGTCTGATACGTTCACGAGTAACACCAAATAACTGTCCGACTTCTTCTAACGTTCTTTGACGACCGTCATCCATACCAAAACGTAATCTTAATACATCTCTTTCTCTTGGAGACAATGTGCAAAGCACTTCTGCAAGATCTTCTCTTAAGAGTTCTGATGCAACTGTCTTAATAGGTGCATCTGCTTCTTTATCTTCAATAAAATCACCTAATCTTGAATCTTCTTCCTTGCCGATAGGGGTTTCTAAAGATAAAGGTTCTTGAGCGATCTTAACAATTTCTCTTAACTTAGGAATTGAAACACCCATCTCAACTGCAAGTTCTTCTTCGGTTGGTTTTCTAGAAAGTTCTTGAGCCAAACGGCGAGTAACTTTTTTAAGTTTATTAATAGTTTCAACCATGTGAACTGGAATACGAATTGTTCTGGCTTGATCAGCAATTGCTCTTGTGATAGCCTGTCTAATCCACCAAGTTGCATAAGTAGAGAACTTGAACCCTCTTTCGTGATCAAATTTTTCAGCTGCACGAATAAGACCTAGGTTGCCTTCTTGAATAAGGTCTAAGAACAACATTCCTCTGCCTACATATTTTTTAGCAATACTTACTACTAATCTTAAGTTTGCTTGAACTAATTTTCTTTTAGCAATAGCAGCTGCTTTTGATTCACCTTCCACTATTTTTTTAGCAAGTTCAATTTCCTCTGCAGTTGATAACAACTTTATTCTGCCGATTTCTCTGAGATAAAGTCTTACGGGATCCTCTACAGTACCAACTCTTTGAACTTCATTTTCAGCACTTTCTCTTGGAGACTCGGAATCCATCATGTAAAAGTCTTCACTTTTTACACCACTCAATTTAGAAGTGCTGATAATATCCTCAATATTATCCGTACCTAAATCTGTTTCAATGTAATCTTCTGTTTCATCTACATCTTTTTCTGAATCGAAATCAAGCATATCAAGATTTTCATCTTCAACGCTGATAACTGATGAATTTGAGTTTTTTCTTTGGCTCATTATTTAATCTCCAGTCCTTAATTTTAATTTGTCTCTGAGCTGCATTTGAATTTTTAGGGCTTCTATTTCATCATCATTAACTTGTTTATATTTTTCTCTAAGTTCTTTATTTTCTTTTTCTTTATATAATCTGTTAAGTCTTGAAATATTTTCCTTTACAGCTCTTTCGAATTCCTCCGCATCTAAACCGTTAAATGCTTCGGAATATCCTATCAAATCAGTTAAGATTTGGGTTAGGCTGTCATCCTCAATGAACTGTGTATACAGCTCCTTTGTCAATTCCCTAACATTATTTACTGTACACGACAATTTGTCAATTGTATTTTTTACAATTATTAACTTTTCATCTCGAATGATATTTTCGGGTAACAACTCGTTAATTCTAAAATAATTTAACGGGCTGTCAACTGATAGAAAAACGCTCAATAAATTTTTTTGCGCCTTTAATTCGAATTGTGAAGAATTTGTTACATTTCGATTATTATCTTGTACTCTAAAACGATAATCATTATTGACACTAGCTCGTGAAAGCTCCTTGAGTAGAGCTTTTTCGTCAACATCAATTATTCCTGACACCATTTTTACATATTCGGTTTGGATAATTTTATTATTTACGTCTTTTAATATATCAATAACCTGAGTTACAAGTTCAGCTTTATCTTGAGGAGTTTTTAAGTCATTTTTATTTTTTAATGTGTTATTCAAAAGAAAATCTATCAAAAGCGGAGCGTTCTTGGCATGCTCTAAATATGCCTCACCTCCCATTGTTCTTATAAATTCATCGGGATCTTTGCCTTGCGGCGGCGAAACAACTCTGATTTCACATGCATATTTATCATCAGAAACTGATGATATATGGCTTTCATCAAACTGCTTTACACTGCCTATTGCAGAAAGAGTTTCTTTAATTACTTCACTTCCTCTTTTTGTTGCATTAATTCCGGCTTTATCAGTATCAAATGAAAGGTAAATTCTTCTTGATTTAGTATAACGTGAGATTAATTTAACATGCTCCGGTGTAAGGGCAGTACCGCACGAACCGACTGCATTCTTTACCCCATGAGCTTGCGCTGATATAACATCAAAATACCCTTCCATGATAATTACACCGTCTTGTTCTTTTATTGCATCAAGTGCTGTATCCATGCCAAATAAAATTCTGCTTTTGTTATAAATTAAAGATTCCGATGAATTAAGGTATTTTGCAGGTTCGCCGTCCTTTACTGCTCTGGCGCCAAATGCAACGGTTTCACCTTGTTCATTTCTTATAGGTATAATTACACGATTTCTGAACCGGTCAATATAAGATCCCTTACTTGATTTTAGTATTAAACCTGCTTTTTCAAGAACTTCGTCAGTATAATCCTTTTTTAATTCTTTGTATAAAGTATCGTATTTATCAGGCGCAAAACCAAGATTATATGTGTTTATAATATCATCGGTTATATCACGTTTTTTTAATAAATCCATGCCTACTTTAGCACCCGAAGTAAATAAAAATTCGTGATAAAAATCTGCAGCTTTTTTACAAGCTAAAAGCATGTCTTTCTTTATGCTCTTATTTTTATCATTACCGCCGAATTTTTTAGGAAGTTCAAACCCGAATTTATCTGCAAGTTCAAAAATAACATCTTTATATTCACGGTTTTGTATTTTTACTAGAAAGTTTAGCGCATCGCCGCCTGCTCCGCAAGAAAAACATTTATAAATTCCCTTAGATGGACTAACGGACATTGAAGGTTTTTTGTCATTATGAAAAGGACAAAGCCCCCAATAATTTGCACCGCTTTTTTTTAGCGCAACAAATTGGGACACAACATCCACAATATCCAATCTATCCTTGATAAGTGATATTAACTCTTCAAATGAACTTACCTGAACCATGACAACATAATATAACAAGGTAAAAATATATTAAAGAGTAAAATAGAAATTACTTATTATATATTTACGTTAATCACCCATTATTGTATAATCCAATTATGTTAAATCTGTACATCACTTCATCATCAAAAAAACAAGGAAAAACGTTAATCACCGCAGGTATTGCAGCTACCATGCAATCCTTAGGTTATTCGACAAGTGTCTATAAGCCAATCCAAACATCGGGTAAAGAGATTAACGGTTTTATGCAATCGCCTGATTTAACTTTTATAAAAACTATTGATCCTTATATAAATTCTCATTTTTCATATTTATATAAGTCATCAACCGAACCTATAATCGCTTCAGAAAGCGAAAATGAACAAATTGATATAGATTTTATAAATAAAGAATACAAGAGAATAACAGCTCTATCTGAATGCACAATTCTTGACGGAGACAGCGGTATACTAAGTCCAATTGCACCAAATACATTAAATGCCGATATGATTAGATATCTTGGAATTCCAATATTGATAGTAACAAAACCTGAACCAGATTCAATTAACAATACACTTATGACTATTGCAACTGCATTAGAAAAAGAAATTGAAGTAAGGGGCGTTGTAATAAACGATATTCCTGAAAACTGCCCTAAAGAAATTTTAAACTCTATTCCAAGAGTAATAGAAGAATTTACCAACGTTAAAGTTCTTGGTTTAGTTCAACACCTGCCTAAAAATTTTTCACCTGAAGATTTAATTACGGCAACTCTAAACGGAATAGATATAGAAAGTATTTTTAACGTTAAAATAGAAAAATTGGATATGTATTAATGAATATTACCGCAGGAATATACAAAGGACGTAAAATTATTGCGCCTGATGAAAAAATTACCCGACCAACTCTTTCTAAAACAAGAATGGGAATATTTAACACACTGTTTTCTATTATGGGTAGTTTTGAAGGAAAAACGTTCTTAGATGTTTTTGGCGGTTCAGGAATAATGGGACTAGAAGCATTATCGAGAGGGTTTACCAAAGTCAAAGTATTTGAACTGAATAAAAAATCTGCAGAGATTATAAAAAAGAACTATGCCGCTTTAGAATTAAAAGCAAATTTAACAATAGGCGACAGTCTAAGGCTAATTCAAAAACTTGAAGAAAAATTTGATGTTGTTTACATCGATCCTCCATACAAAAGCGGAATATATGAAGAAATTTTATCAAAAGTTAACGGGAACATCATAATCGTCGAACATTCCGAAAATATTGATTTTAATGGTTATACAATATTAAAACAAAAGACTTATGGCAGCAGCACTGTATCATTTATAAGCGAATCTTAATGAGGAGGCGGGAAAGTCATAATTTTGAGATTCTTCGGCTTTCGCCTCAGAACGACAGCACGCATAAAACAAATAGGCAAGTCATTCTGAGGAATGTACAATTTCTGAGCGAAGAATCTGTTTTCAGACATGCACAAACTTTTTCCGCAAACTCTAATTGTAAAAAATCGTAACATTTTAGTCCGATATCAGGACATATTTTTATTGTTGTATTAGAATAATATCATAAGTATTTATTTATTAAGGGGAAAAGAATAGTGGTGGAAGTAAAAGAAAAAGAAACAATGAATATAAAGTTTGAAAACTTTATTGACACTCTTGAAGGAGAAGATTTATTCGGAAAATGCGACAGAGTAGATGAAGTTCTCTCCAGCGGTGTCTTAACCGGTAATGAAGGTTTAGGCATGGTTACAATGAACAAGGTTCAACCTGACTCTAAGATTAAAGAAAAAGATGGAACTGTTCATGATGTAATTATGTTAGGTTCCAATTCTTACTTAAATCTGTCAACCCACCCTCAAGTTATGCAGGGCGCAAGAGAAGCTCTTGAAAAATTCGGCTACGGAATGGGAGCTGTTTCTAACTACGCAGGTATTACAGAAATACACAAAGAACTTGAAGCAAGAATTGCAAAATTCCATGGAACCGAAGATTGTATCGTATTTCCATCAGGATATGGCGCAAACATTGGTATTGTTTCTGCTTTATGCGGTAAAAACGACGTTATTATAAACGATGCTGCTAACCACGCATCAATCTTTGACGGAAATGTTTTATCAGGGGCCGAAATTAAAGTTTTCCCGCACCGTGATATGAAAGGTTTAGAAAGAATCTTATCAAGACTGCCTGAAGAAAAAACAGGAAGATTAATCATTACCGACGGTGTATTCTCAATGGACGGAGATATGGCATACTTAGACAAAATAGTTGAACTTGCCGAAAAATACCATTGCAGAATTATGGTTGATGATGCCCACGGTATCGGCATCGTAGGTCCTACCGGCAGAGGTACGGCTGAGCACTATGGTGTAATGGATAAAATTGATTTGCATGTCAGCATGTTATCAAAAGGTCAAGGAGGTCTTGGCGGATATTGTGCAGCTTCAAGAAAAGTTGTTCAATATTTAAGACTATATGCAAGAAGCTACTTCTTCTCAACAGCTTTACCTGCATCTGTTGCAGGCGGTTTAAACGAAGTATATAAGCTTCTTGAGACAGATACTGCAGGAAGAAAAGAGCTATGGGAAAAAACTAACTATTTGAAACAAAAGCTTGTTGATGCAGGTTTTGATATCGGACACTCACAATCCGCAATTGTTCCTGTTATGATTTACAACGAACCTATTTTATTTGAGATGTACCAAAAGCTCAGAGAAAGAGGTGTTTACGTTAATATCGTAACTTATCCGGCAGTAAGAAGAAAAGAATGCCGATTAAGACTTTGCACAATGAAAGATTTGACATTCGAACAAATTGATAGAGCAGTAGAAATACTTACTGAATTGGGCAAAGAATATAATATTATTAAGTAAATGTTATTAAATAATAAAAATGCTATCTATTATAATAGATAGCGTTTTTATTTCGTAATCGCACTATAATTAGTTAAATATTCCCTAATCCTTTGACTTTCACAATGTTTTGATGTAGTTTAGCTTTTGGTATGAATAAAACAAAGAATTTAACAATTTATTTAATACTAATATTTATAGGAACTTTGTTCTACTTTTTTGCAAACTTTCACAGAATTGCAATCCCAGGTGCGGTTTTTGACATTCTGGAACAGGAACTTAATGTTACAGCTCCGTATATAACAACATTTGGTGCAATATTTATGTACGTTTACGCATTCACACAACTCGTAAACGGTGTACTTGTAGATAGGTATGGCGGTTATAGAATTATGTTTGCGGGGGGAACTATTCTGACACTTGGAGCTTTGTTATTTCCTATAACCTCTAATTTATTAATCATGTATCTTTCAAGGGGATTAATCGGCATCGGAAGCAGCATGTTTTACTTAAGTTTAATAAAAGAACTACGCGAGGTTGTATCTGAAAAAAACTTTGGCATGGCTATATCAATAATGCTTTTTATAGGCTATACGGGAGGAATTTTTGCAAATGCACCATTTGTTTATGCTATACGGTTTGCATCTTGGAGAGAAATTCTTTTTGTTCTTGCTTGTATAACATTAATTGCAACAATAATATTTTTATTATTGCTTACTAAAATAAAGCTTCCGCAAGTAAATCAGCAAATTAAAATACGTGCACTCCCATTCAAGCTTGTATTACACAAACGACATAACAGAAACCTATTTAGTTTTGCTTGTTGCAATTTTGCAATATTTTATGCTATTCAAACTATTATTGGCAAAAAATTCCTTGAAGATTTTTGTTTGATGAGTACATCAAAAGCTTCTGTTATATTATCATTTATGGCAGTAATTGCAGCAGTATTTAACATAATTAATGCATATATATGCAAACTTACACACAATCACAGAGTACAATTTTTAAAACACGCATCAATTATTACTTTTTCATCATTATTACTATTATGCATTGCTTTAATATTTGATATTAAAACCGACATTATCGCCTGCATATTCTGTATACTTGCAGCTAATGCCAGTTTATCATCTATTCTTGTCCCTGTATTACATTTAACCAACAGAAAAATGGTTTCAGGAACTGCTGTAAGTATTATGAATTTCTGCTTTTTTATTATGGTTGGAATCCTTGGTACAGCAACAGGTTTTCTACTTAATATCTTAGAACCCGTAAAAAGAGGGAATACAACTGTTTATACAAATAGCTCATATTTGCTTGTATTTGGTTTATTTTTTATTATAAGCGTATTTGAAATGTACAAGGCAATGAAACTCTCAGACAAATATTAATAAAAAAAAGGAATTCATTTGCAGAATTCCTATGGTTGTTTTCTTTTACCTTTTTCTCTGTTTCCTCGTATTTCTTTCCGTTTTTCCTCGTGTATTTTAATCTTTTCCAAGCTTCTCATACTAAATTTAATCTAGCAATGCTTCTAAAATTCTTGCATTTTTGTCAGCTAAAGAATTTTGTCTTACTTGTGAACGTGTAATGTAGCTCCTTAAAGCCTCTCTAATAAGTTCAGAACGTGAACGGCTTTCATTTTCAGCTACTTCATCGATTTTGCCTAAAAAACTTTCGGGCATTGAAATTAATACTCTTGCCATGTTTAATACTCCTTTTTATAATATCTTTCTGTGTTTTCCGTTGGATACATATATAAAGTATTTAACTTTTAAAAAATTGCCTTTTTTATTATTAATTATTAAGTTTTATTAAGAAAATATACTTTAAATATTAAACTTACATATATCTTTTCTATACGATATTCCTCTAAAATCTATATCTGCCAGCTCTGAATAAACTTGTTCGGAAGCTTTTGACAGAGAGGAGGAAACAGAGGTAAGAACAAGTACACTACCCTGATTTGCAACATATTCAAGATACTTATTTTTTGTTACGGAAGGATAAAATGAAAGCAACATATTTTCATCAATACTATCGATACCTTGTATAATATTATCATCATTATTCTTATTCATATTATTTAAAACAACGGATACAGAGTTCATACTATTTAATTCGACTCTATCTGTTTCATCACTAAAGGAACCAATGATACAAGACTCAAATAAATGGTATAAGTCATCATTTATACCGTTTAAGATACCATCGACATCACAATCCTGCATAAAAGATTGATAGCCTAATATTTGTATAGAACCATCATCAGTTATAATACCGTTCACCCCTAATATACCCATAAACGGATTCCCTGATATTTGAAGATAATCAAGCGTAGGATAAATAACATTATCCATAATACTGTATTCATGTGCAATAGATAGTTTATAGTTTGGGACACAAGAACCTGTACCGCATGTGAGTTGTCCGTCATTTCCCTCCAATAAGTGTTTATACGTTAGGGAATTGCCAATAGGTAATGCTTTATATCCATCTGTAATTGCATAAAAAGAAAATGGTAATCCATAAACATAATCTTCAATAATTGCTTTTAAACTTTTTTTTGCATATACCATATCTAATATATTCTTGGCAATATTTTGGGAAGTAACAATTACAGCACTGTTTGTCTCATTTGTTTTGATTACAAAAGGAACTTTTTGATTTTTTATATAATCAATTGCAAGATTTTGTTTCTCAAAAATACCAAATTTTGGTGTAGGAATTCTAAGTTTATACATTATTTTTTTGGCAAATACTTTATTTGCAACAATCTCATTTGCTTTAGCTATAGGAGCAAACACAGGCTGATTATTAGAGTTAAACAGACCAGCAATATCAGAATTAATAGCTTTTTGTGAAACAGGTATAGTCATATCTATACCATTTTCAACAACAAATTCTAAAAGTTCCTTAGCATTATCTTCTCTAATGTCAATACAACATGCAAATTCTTTTAATGCATCACTTGTCGGGGTAACAAATACCTCATGTTTTTCAGACATTTTTTTTGCTAATGCATATCCTTTAGGAGAATTTCCTATAATTAGTATCTTTTTTTTCATAGAGATATTATACCATAATCTTTTAATTATAAAATGCTTCTTGAATGACAAATTGCTATTGCAATTGCATCAACTGTATCATCTAGTTTTGGAAGAACTTCTGTCTCTAAAGCAATTTTAACCATTTGCTCTACTTCTTTTTTCTCTGCTCTGCCGTAACCTGTAAGAACTTGCTTAACTTCCATCGGAGTATAGCTAAAGGTCGGAATATTATATTTTTCAAGTACAGTTAGAATCACTCCCCTTGCCTCTGCAACCGGAATTACAGTCTTTTGGTTCTTAAAGAAGAATAGATTCTCTACAGATGCACAATCCGGCTGGTACATTTCAACAATTGTCGATAAATCATTAAAAATTTCTAATAAACGTTTAGAATCAGATAAATCTTTGTTTGTCTGAATTGATCCGGATGCCAAAAGAACTGGCTTTTCTGCAGCGATTTCGATTAAACCGTACCCCACAATCGCCATACCAGGGTCTATTCCCAATATTTTCATAGTTAAATTATACCAATTACTTAACAATATTACAACAATTAGTGACATTTAGCCCTGTTTAGTTTAGTATAATAGGGGAAAGGGAAAATGTTATTTATGGAAAATGAAAAAATAATAGGTATTCCGAGAGGAATGTCATTTTATAACAACTATCCGTTTTGGTACGGATTTTTTACAGCATTGGGGATTAAAATTGTGCTGTCAGATCCTACTACAAAACAGACTATGTCAGAGGGTGCGTCTTTAGTTGTAACAGAAACTTGCCTGCCTATCAAAATATATTTGGGACATATTTTAAATCTAATAGAAAAGGGAATTAAGAATATATTTGTTCCTTCTCTCCAATCTATTGCGCCTAAGATATATAATTGCTCTAAAATCAGGGGACTCCCTGATTTAGTAAGAAATGTAATAAAGGCTGATATTAATATCATTGAACCGACTTTGGATAAGTCAGCGAAAAAACAAGGTTTATATGAGTTTTTAAAAGAGTCGGTTAAACCATTTGGTATAACAAATTTTGATGAGATAAAAAAGGCTTCAAAACAAGGTTGGAAAGTTTATAATAACTTTCTTGTTATGGCACGTTCAGGAATGAGCTATAAGAAAGCTATGCACTATGCTTTAAGCGGTAAAGTTTTTATTGAAGAACAAGATAACAAAAAAGCTGCTCCGATTAATGTTGCACTAATATCTCATGGGTACAATATGTACGATGAACGTGCAACAATGAAGATTTTTGATAAGCTTGAAAAAATGGATGTAAAAGTATTCACTTCTCTTCAGTTAACAGATGAGCAGATGGCAGAAGGTATTGCCTCTTTCGGACAGAAAAAATATTGGGCGAATGAGCATGAAATGATTGGTGCAGCAGGACACTACTTAAAAGATAATAAGATTGACGGTCTAATCTCGATTAATGCATTTGGATGCGGACCTGATTCATTGATGGTTGATAGAATTACAAGAAAAGCTAAAGAATACAATAAACCGCTTCTTGTTCTTACAATTGACGAACAAACAGGTGAAGCCGGATTTATAACACGCCTGGAAGCATTTATTGATATGCTTTTCCGCAAAAAACGCTCTAAAATTATGGCTGATGTAGAGATGAAAGAGTATGACTACGTTCCTCAAACAAATATTTGCGAATCATTGTTTGTGAAAAAATAAGTATTTAAAACATCTGATTTTTACACAAATAAAAGAGGAGTATATATGTCTGAGAAAAAGACTTTGATATTAATAGACGGTCATGCATTAGCGTTTAGACAATTTTTTGCACTTGAAAGAACAGGAATGAAGAATTCAAAAAATCAGCCAACGTGGGCTGTATATGGATTTTTCAAGGCTATTTTTGACCTATTAGAAAAAATTCATCCTGATTTTATAGCGGTTGCATTTGATGTCGGGCGACAGACATTCAGAGTTGAAAAATACGAAGAATACAAGGCTCAGCGTGAAGCTATGCCTGATACTTTGCGCTCTCAAATCGGAATAATATGCGAAGGTTTGCAAGCTTTTGACATCCCTATTTATACAAAAGAAGGATTTGAAGCGGATGATGTAATCGGTACTATCTCAAGAATTGCATCAGAAAGCGGTAATAATACATTAATCCTTACCGGTGATCAAGACAGTTTTCAACTTATAGACAAAGAAGGTACGGTAAAAGTTCTTATACCGTCTAAAGGAGAACTTATTGAATACGATTGGAATAAGGTTTATGAAAAACTTGGAGTTTACCCTAATCAAATTACTGACTATAAAGGCTTAAGAGGTGATACCTCAGACAATATCCCCGGAATCAGAGGTATCGGAGAAAAAACTGCACAGAAACTTTTAAATCGCTATCCAAATTTAGAAGCTGTTTTAGAAAATTGTGAGAATATTCCCGAAAAAGCAGTTAAACAAAAAATATGCGACGGTAAAGATATGGCAGTTCTCTCAAAAGACCTTGCTACAATTATTCGTAATGTTGATGTAAATTTTGATATTAATACTGCATCTGTTACTCTTCCAAGCTTAGATAAAGTGTCAGAATTTTTACGAAGAATGAATTTTTATACATTTATAAAAAACATAGATAAAATTCTGGCTTCATTTAATGGTGAAAGTGTAGAACCTCAAAATTTAAGTATTTTTGCTCCGACTCCTTCAAAGTCATCCGGTGATTTTGTTCAGCAAGGATTATTTTCTCAAGCAATGAAAGAAAATATTGATGACACGAATTTTAATTATGAAATTGCAGCTGATAATAAAATAATAGATGAATTAAATAAAAAAGAGCGTCTGGCGATAAAATATTATGCAAAAGATGAACAAATAGAATCTATTGCAATATCAGATGGAAATAAATCTTTTTATTTTACAAAAGAATATTTTAATGATTTACGCTCAATAATAGAAAATCCAAATATTAAGAAACTTGGATATGATACAAAGTCAGAATATCACTTGCTTTTAAATAACGGCTTTTTACCTAAAGGTTTAGAATATGATGTTCTTCTTGCGAGTTATGTTAAAGATCCGAATAGAAAACATACGCTTGATGCGCAGGCCTTAGACTTTCTAAACCATATAATGTGTCAGCCTGCAGATATTGAAAAATATGCTTGCGATGAAGTTTACACAATTTATAAGCTATATGAATATTGGCAAAAAAACCTTGATAAAGATGAACAAAAAATTGTTAAGAATATAGAAATGCCTTTAACGACAGTTCTTGCAAAAATGGAACATACAGGAGTTGCTATTGATGTAAATTATTTAAAAGAACTCTCAGATTATATGACAGAAAAACTTGCAGAACTTGAGGATTTAATTTTCCAGCTTGCAGGTGAAAGTTTTAATATAAACTCTCCTAAACAAGTTGCGGAAGTTCTGTTTGATAAATTAGAGCTTAAAACAAAGAAGAAAAAATCCCGTTCCACAAGTGCAGAAGTTCTTGAAGAACTTGCTCAAGAATACGAAATTTGCGAATACATTCTTGAACACAGAAAGTTCTCAAAGCTAAAATCTACATATACAGATTCTCTCCCGACACTTATAAGCAAGCGTGATAACAGAATACACACAACCTATAATCAAGCTCTAACAGTAACCGGAAGACTATCTTCTTCTAATCCGAATTTACAAAATATTCCAATCAGAACAGAAGAAGGAAACAAAATTCGCTCCGCATTTTGCGCAGAAGATAAAGAGAATTGGCTTATTTTGAGTGCAGATTATTCACAAATAGAGCTAAGGCTACTTGCTCACGTTTCGGAGGACAAACACTTAATCCACGCATTTACGTCAGGAGAAGATGTTCATACTATGACTGCCTCAAAAGTATACGGAGTAGATATAAACGAAGTTACGAAAGATATGAGAAGAAAAGCTAAAGCCGTAAACTTTGGTATTGTTTACGGTCAATCGAAATACGGGCTTGCGAAAAACCTTGGAATCTCAAATAGTGAAGCGCAAGAATTTATTGACAAATACTTTGAAACATATCCTAAGGTAAAAGATTATATGCTTAAAGAAGTTGAATTTGTAAATACTCACGGGTATGTTGAAACAATTTTTGGCAGAAAACGATACCTTGCAACAGAACTTGCAAGCCCTAATTATCAAATAAGAGAATTTGCTCAGCGAGCCGCAATTAATCAACCTCTTCAGGGAACTGCTGCTGATTTAATAAAAATGGCTATGATTGAAGTCGATAAAAAACTAACTGAAGGCAAATTTAAAACAAAAATGATTATGCAGGTTCACGATGAACTTATTTTTGAAGTTCCGAAAAATGAATTGGAAGACATAAAATTACTTGTCCAGAAGTCAATGGAGCTAAATCAGCCTCTAAGAGTCCCGCTTGATGTTGATATAAACTACGGCTCATCATGGAAAGAAAATTAATTATATAAAATCTTTATTAGCTTTTCTACTCCATGTAATGTAACCATCTTTTTGTTTCGCAGGAATTCCGGCTATAACTCGATTTATATCCGTATATTGCTTAGTTAAAATGCTGCCCTTTGCAGCTACGCAATTATCAGGAATTACAACACCTTTTAAAACTGAAACATTTTTACATAACCAAACATGATTACCTATCATTATATTTTGAGGTTTATTTATTACGTTACCTTGTTCATTAAATATTGTATGTCCATCAGCTGTATCTATCTCAATATCACAACCGAATTGACAATCATCACCTATTACTACATGCACATTAGGTTCACCATGGAAATCAATTGAACAAGATTCTGACGAAAAATCTTTACCTATATCAACTAATACATTATCTGCTCTGGCATTTATTTTTAAATTTTTAATCGTATATTGTGATTCATGAATTTTTATAGCTGAATTATTTCCTAATTCAATTTTTACGTTTTTAAGTTTTGGGATTTTTTCATAGAACTCAACACAGTTATTACTACCATAAAATTTTATATTAGCAGGATAAAAATATTTTCGATACTTTTTACCATTTTTAACAAGAATAACTTTATTATTAACAGAACAAAACGGATTTATAAATGAAAGTTTCAATCCTAATATATTTATTTTAAATCTACTATTCGATTTAAGTCCCATTTACTATATTATCCTTTATACTTGTAAAATTAACTCTGCACCTGCTTGAAGAGCCTTAATATTTAAAGGCAACAAATCCTTTTTCTTATCGCCTAAAACTTTTTCTACAGCTAATTTTAAAGCTTCTATAGATATAAAATTAACACACGAAGAAAGAACTCCAAGTGATACGACATTAGTTACCTTATTTGTGCCTAAGTCTTCAGCCAGCTTTCCCATAGGAGCAAAAACATACTTAATATCCTCTCTCGGTTTTGTTATTTCAACCAAGTTAGAATTAGCTATAATAGTACCACCGGATTTAACATTATTAATAAACCTGTCAAAAGATTGTTGATTAAGCACAAGAGCATAATCACAATCTTTTTTATGAACAGAGCTGACTTCTGTATCAGAAACGACAACTTCGCAGTTAACGGTTCCGCCTCTCATCTCAGCACCATAACAGGGATACCAAGTTACATTCTTATCATCAAGCATAAATGCATTAGCTAAGATTGTACCTGCCAGCAATATTCCTTGTCCGCCAAAACCTGCTAATATAAAGTTTTTTTCCATTTCGTTACCTCGCACTCTCCTTCAGGAGAGGATTGGGGTGAGGTATTAACCAACCCCTTATTTTAAATTATTACTTCTTCTTTGATTTTAAATCCAATCCGTATTCCCTTAAATATTGAGAATAAGTTTTAACGGGTTTAATATTTGTAAACTTAGGATCGTGACTAAGCCTCCACAAATCTTTTATGGTTGTAATTTTGTTTGATGCAAATGTTGTATTGCTTATTTTTTCAATTCTCATTATTTACACTCCGATAAATCTTTGAATACGCCTAACGGGAATGTCTTAACCATATCGTTTCTAACCCTTTCGTGCGCTTGTTCAGGTGTCATATGCCAGTTTGTAGGGCAAGTAGAAAGTATTTCAACAAATCCTAAACCAATTCCATCCATTTGAACTTGAAAAGCCTTTTTAATCGCTTTTTTAGCTTCGTTAATATGCGGAATTGAATCCAAAGCTACACGAGCAGAATATGCACAGCCATCAGCCAAAGCAATTTGTTCTGCCATTTTTGCAGGATAACCATAGTATTCTCTATTTCTTCCCATAGGAGAAGTCGTTGTAACTTGCCCCATCATAGTTGTAGGACCGTGTTGACCGCCTGTCATACCATAAGTAGTGTTGTTTATCATTAGTGCTGTCAATCTTTCTCCACGAAACGCAGCATGCATTGATTCAGCAAGACCAATAGAAGCAAAATCTCCATCACCTTGATATGTAAACACAACCTTGTCCGGTCTTGCTCTTTTTACTCCGGTCGCTTCAGCAAGCGCTCTACCATGCGGAGCTTCAATACAATCGATTTCAATAAAATCATATAAAAATACAGAACACCCTATAGATGTTGTACAAATTGATTTATCTTGAATGTCCAATTCATCAATAACTTCACAAAGAAGCCTTATTGCAACACCGTGATCGCACCCGGGACAAAAAGTGTATTTACAATCTTTCTTAATTGATTTTGGTATACTAAACACTTGCTGCATAATTCTTCTCCATAATCTTTTCAACAGCAGATACAATCTCCTCAACTCTTAACCATTCACCTACAGAACGATTTACAAGTGCTACTTTTGATTGCCCTTCTACTGCATATTTTATATCTTTAAACATTTGCCCCATATTCATTTCAACAACAATAAAATCTTTACCTTGACCTGCAAGTTCATTTATTCTTTTATGCGGGAATGGATTTAGAGTAATCGGTCTGAAGCAGCCTGCTTTAATCCCTTTTTCTCTTAATGTTTTAGCTGCTGCCTTAATATTTCTTGTCATTGAGCCAAAAGCTGTTAATATAATATCAGCATCTTCTGTATCAAATTCTTCCCAAGCTGTTTCGTTTTTAGTAATAATTTCAAATTTTTCAAACAAATGATTAATTCTTTTTCTTAGTTTGCTTTCAGAAGGCTCAAGTGAATAGATTGCTCTTGCCGGTCTGTTTTTAACTCCTGTTAATGCCCAAGATGAATTATCTATTTCAGGATATGGATAATCACTGAATACCGCAGGCTCCATCATTTGTCCTAATAGTCCGTCGGCTAATAATATAACAGGATTTCTATACTTATGAGCCAAGTAAAAAGCCTTATATGTATAATCTATACATTCCTGAACAGTTGACGGTGCTATAACAATAATTTTATAATCACCGTTCCCACCGCCATATACTGATTGATTATAATCTCCTTGAGCTGGGTATATATATCCCAAACCTGGACCGGCTCTCATAACATTCACTAATACAACAGGTAATTCATCACCGCAAGCATACGAAAGAGCTTCTTGCATTAATGCTACCGCACATGATGAAGAAGAAGTCATTGCTTTTGCACCGGTTGACACAGCACCAATAACCATATTTATAGCCGCAAGTTCACTCTCAGCACAAACAAACCCTCTTCCAAGTTTCTGCATTTCACCGCTTAAATATTCGCCTATTTCTGACTGCGGTGTAATCGGATAACCAAAATAACACTCACAACCTGCTTTAACAGCAGCTTGAGCTATTGCATAGTTACCTTTTATTAAAACTTTTTCCATTTTCTATCTCCACACTTCTGTGATAGCCATATCTGGGCATCTCTTTGCGCACATTGCGCATCCGATACATTCGCCTTTTAAATCTACAAACTCAACCATTCTATCACCTAGACGGTTTGTTTTTTCACTTTTTATAATCAGTTTTTTAGGACAAGTTTCTGTGCAAATATAGCAAGATTTGCATCGATTATTATCTATAACAATTTTTCCCATATCGACTCCTAACAATTAAAAGTATAACAAAAACAATATTTTCAGACCTGTATTATTAAGATTTGTAACAAATTTAAAACGTATGTGTTATCAAGAAAAAAATATGTGGAACTAAACAAAAGTAGTAGGTATGCAAGGATGCATATCAAGGAAGAATTAGCCAGAAAGGAGTATCACATGGCACTTACAATTAACACAAACCTATCATCAATGTTAGTTCAATCGAACTTATCAAAAGCTACAACTTCATTGAACTTAGCAATCGAAAGAATGACAACAGGGTACAAAATTAACCACGCATCAGACAACGCAGCTGGTTATTCAATCGCAAGGAATTGGGAAGCACAATTGGGATCATTAGATGTAGCGGCAGACAACGCAGCAACAGGTGCTGATATGTTGTCAACACTTGAAGACCACTACGCATTAATTTCTACTCACGTTCAACGTGTAAGAGACTTGACAGAACAAGCAGCAAACGGTACTTATGGTACTCAATCATTGACTGCTATTAGATCAGAAATCAACGCAAGACTTGAAGAAATCGACAGAATTGCTGCTAACTGTGAATTCAGCGGTCAGTATATGATGGACGGTTCATTAAAAGATATTGCACTTCAAGTTGGGACTGATGGAAATCCTACAAAATCACAAATCGTTCTTAAAGACGAATTATTTGCTAAAGGTGATGTTGAATCACTATTTGGCGCAGACAGAGACACAATTGCTACAAAATGTGCAGGTTTGAAGACCGGTACATCTGCAAGCGATATGTTAGCAACAATTGACGAAGTAATTAACACAATCTCAGGTCGTATCACTACTTTAGGTGCTGCACAAAACAGAATTGAATCAGCTATTAAATCAATCGGTGTTCAATCAGAAAACATCACATCTTCATTATCAACTCTTCGTGATGCAGATGTAGCAACTGAATCTTCTAACTATATCAAAGCTCAAATATTACAACAAGCTTCAGCAACATTACTTGCAACAGCTAACCAAACACCAAGTATCGCTTTGAACTTACTGTAATACTGAAAAGAATATTTAATAAGTTAATTAAGTATCTTTTAAACAACGTAACCAAATCATTAATAGTGTTAAACAAAATCAAATTAAATATAAATAATATGCCGGAAAGGAGTAAGAAACCATGGCACTTACAATTAACACAAACTTATCATCAATGCTTGTACAATCAAACCTAACTAAGTCTACGACTCAGTTAAATCAAGCAATTGAAAGAATGACAACAGGTTACAAAATCAATCATGCATCGGACAACGCAGCAGGATATTCAATTGCAAGAAATTGGGAGGCTCAACTTGGTTCTCTTGATGTTGCAGCGGATAATGCCGCAACAGGTGCTGATATGTTAGCAACATTAGAGGATACTTATGCATTAGTTTCTACTCACGTTCAACGTGTAAGAGACTTGACAGAACAAGCTAGCAATGGTACTTATGGTGAACAATCACTACAAGCAATTAAATCAGAAATTGCAGCAAGATTGGAAGAAATCAATCGTATTGCAGCAAACTGCGAATACAACGGAATTCATATGATGGACGGTGATGATGCAAAAGCTGAAACCGGCATAGATATCCAAGTAGGTATCGACGGTGATGATACTAAGAGCAAGATTCACTTGAATAAAGAGTTGTTTGCAGGTGGTGATGTTGAACACTTATTTACTTTAACAGGTGAACACGCTTACACACCTACAGGAGCAGACGCAAGCGAAATTGTTGACAAATTAGCAAGTGATTGCGCAGGCTTAACAGATGGTGTAAGTGCAGGTTCTATGCTTGGTTGTATTGATGATGTTATCAGTAAAATTTCAAGTCGTATTACAACATTAGGTGCTGCGCAAAACAGAATTGAATCAGCAGTAACTTCTATTGGCGTACAGGCAGAAAATATTACTTCATCTCTGGCAACTCTTAGAGATGCTGATGTAGCAACAGAATCTTCTAACTACATTAAGGCACAAATATTGCAGCAAGCTTCCGCAACATTGCTTGCAACTGCAAACCAATCTCCGGCAATAGCACTTAACTTGCTATAACGGATTTAGGTTAGCCGAAATGAGAAAGCGGTTAAACCGCAAGACTCAAAAATATGCATTTATCAAAAGCAAGGACAGCACAAATCCTTGCTTTTTTTTATTTATTCTCTTTATTAATAATTTTCTTTATTAAACTTCCAAAAGCAGGCTTATTTTGATCATGCATATGTTCTAAACGTGCCTCTTCATTACCTATGATTGCAATTACTTTTTTATACTTATTTATTGCTTCATTTAAAAGAATTTTTGTCAGGCAATCCATCTCTGTTGCGGAACTTAAAACAAGCTGATATATTGAATATACTTCATCATAAAGTTCTTTAAAGCTTCTTTTTATATTTGAATAATCTTTTTCGGTATACTCATTAATATCACCGATTATATCTTTAAGCTTTGCATTAATTAACACCGGATACTTTTCATCAGAAAAAGTATAATAATCTTTATTTGATTTTATACCTGTTCCCAGTTTTTCGTCATGCATAATTTCAAGCTTTCCTGATACGGAATCAATTTTTGCCAGCAATACATTGTATTTTTTTTCCGCATCTTGAGTAATATCAGAATTGCCGTAAGAGTACCCCAAAGATTTGCTATATACATAGTAATTTCTATCTTTTAACTCTGATAACTTATACTTTAAGTCATTATAATCACCTTCGGTTTTTATATCAATGCATGATAAAATTTCTCCTAATTCTTTTTCTATCGACTTAATTTCTTTTTCACTATACGAATTATACTCTTCTTTATTATCTTCTCCCTCCGGAACAGGATTTTTTAATTTACTTTCAAAAACTTCTTCTGCAGAGTTAATTTGAACCTGATATAATACAATTTTATGTTCCTCTATCATTTTATTGATCGAATCTGAATCATTTGCACCCTTTACTTTAGATGCTTTAATGCATTTTTTGAGCCCCCCATCGTGTTTAACCAATATAAACCAAGAAGCATAATAATTATAATCACCTGCATTGTCTAAATGCAATTTTGTAACCTGCATTGCAAATTCATATGATGTATTGCACTTTAACTTTAATAAAGCATCATAAATATCATCAGGGACTATTAAACGTGATGATGAATCTCTGAAAATATGACCTTCAAAAATCATATTTATATTGCTATTTTTATCTATACTCATTGTTTCTATTAACATTATATAATGTTTGAATTACTATAGTTTTTGATTTTTACAAATTTTTACAATAAAATTTCTATATATTATATTTAAATAAGCAAATAGGAGATGTAAATTTGAAAACAGTTTTGGTTACAGGAGCAGGGGGGTTTATTGGACTTAATACAGTTAAAATGTATGCTGAATACGGTTGGAGAGTTATAGCACTTGTGCATAATAAAATTCCGAATGAGCTTTACAATCTAAATAATGTAGAAGTTATTCAAGGTGATGTTACTGATGAAAAATTTATGTCGCAATTTGCAGGGCAAATAGATGTAGTTGCACATGTTGCCGGACTTGCTAAAGATATCGGCTCAGATAAAAAATTTAAAAAACTCAATTTTGAACCGATAAAATACTTATCAAAACTGCCGATAGAAAAAATTGTTTACGTTTCATCATCTGATGTTTACGGAATTAAAGATTTTAATAATGCGGATGAAAATACACCGATGATTGAATATCCCAAAAATCCTTATCCCAGATATAAAATTATGTCAGAAAATTGGTTAAGAGAAAATTGTTCAAAGTATGTTATAATTCGTCCTGCAGCCGTTTGGGGAGAAGGAGATTTAACATTAGAAAGCCGTGTTATTGATTTTCTTAGAACTTCACCTTTTATTATCCACTTCGGTAAATGGAGGGGAAATTGCCGCTGGCCTTTAGCTAATGTAAAAAATGTTGCTAAAACTATTGTTGCAGTAAGTGGAACAAATGAATTTGATAATCAGGCTATAACAATTATTGATGAAGAAAAAACTACAATTGATGAATACTATAGACAAGTAGCTGCTAAAAATTTTCCTGATAAAAAATTTAAGAATTTATATTTGCCTATGTGGCTCGGGAAATTTATCGGACTAATCTCAACAACAATCTCTAATACATTGAAATTGAGAGAACCAATCTTTGACCCTACGTTTTATGCAGTACACCACGTTAGTTCAAATCTTGATTTTTCTTGTGAAAAAATGAAAAAAGCTATAAAAACATTAGACGAACAAAAGACAACTAATATTAATCACTAATAAACTCCGGCAAAATCTCATTACTAAGCATTGTGCCTTTCAGGTTAAATGCGTAACCTTGTTCGGTTTTTATAATATAGTCTGAATATTTATCAAGAATTTTTTTGTATTTACTTTCAAAATCAACATCAAACTTTTGTTTTATTTTGTTTACATTTACCCCTTCTGTTTTTCTAAACCCAAGAAAAATCTCTTCTTCAAGTTTTTCCTGCTCATTTAAAATTCTTCCATACTCATGTTTAGTCGGATGTTCCATATATTCTTCTAATGTACAATAGTTTGAATATCTTACACCATCAACATATCCGTGAGCTGAAACACCAAATCCATAATATTCATCATTATTCCAATACGTTAAATTGTGCCTTGATTCATAGCCTTCCTTTGCAAAGTTACTTACCTCATATCGTTTAAAGCCGGTTTGAGTAAGAAAATCATTTACCCCCTCATACATATCTGCTTGAATATCATCATCGGGAACATTATCCGGATTATGAGTTCCCCAATAAGAACCGCCCTCAATTTTCAAACCATATGTTGATATGTGCTGGATATCAAGGCTAAAAAATTTTTCTAAATCTTCTTTTATCATTTGCAAAGTCTGTGTTGGAAGTCCATAAATTAAATCAAGGCTTATGTTTTTAAACCCGGCTTTTTTTGCATTATTTACAGTTTCATAAATTTGTAAAGAATTATGCCTGCGCCCGATTAACTTTAATAAATCATCATTAAAGGTTTGAGAGCCTACACTTAGACGATTAAATCCTATATTTTTTAACCCCGATAAATAATCAAAACTGCAATCGTCAGGATTAACTTCTATTGTAACTTCAGAATTTTCTTTCAGCACAAATTTATTTACAACCTTAGATAATAATTCTACGGAAACAAGAGAAGGAGTTCCGCCACCGAAGTACAAAGTGTCTAATTTTTCTCCATTATAGCTTTCATTTATTTCTTTTAAAAGCGAGTAAACATAACCTGTTATCAAATTAAGATTATTAAAAGAAACAAAAGAGCAATACTTACACTTTTTTTTACAAAACGGAATATGAATATAACAGGCTTTTGGCATTTTATATTACCCCTTTACCCTATTCATCCAATTTTATAAAATTAGAATCCCATCTTAAATCCAAATACTTAATCTTTTTATTAAGCATTTTAACTTGCGGAACAAGAGTTCTCAACCTTCCTATCTTATCATATACGCCTGCATTATAACTGCCAAGTCTGATTTTAACGGTAGGTATTTTAATATATACATCTTTTGGATCACGATAATCAATATATTCTACAGGTTCTCCGGAAGCATCTTCTACCATTAGCGCAAGTTTTTTTATATTTGAAACTTTTGCCTTATTCCATGTTCTATAATCATCACCTGCTCCGTATGTAATTACACGCACGGTCTTAAATTCCGGAGAAAGCGGCATATAATCTCTGCCAATAAGCTTTCCGTCTGATGAAAAAAATGCAATCGGCTCTACTTCTATATCAGGAGATATTGTTAATGCAGGAGTCCTTTCAACTACTATAATTTTTAATCTTGCAGGATACCAAAAACGTCTTATGTAAACATCTTGTACAGGTTCTAACTGTTTTATACTCTCTTTTATGTTATCAGTTTTTACTAAAAATATTGGCTTTGTTGAAACCTGATTTCTTCTTAGTGCGGATAAAACTTTTTGAGAGGGTACAATTTTATTATTAACTATTTCCAAAGCCGGACTATCCAAGCTATCAAAAGCATAAGTATGCAGTCTCCATTGAGGCATTTTTAGAAGTGAATAACTTAATGCGATTAGCAATAAAAGAAGAATAAGTTTCCACAAAGCACGCAAACGGTTCAATCTGCGTCGTGATTTTTTAACCTGACGTTCAAGTTTTCTTTTTTTAAACCTGCGTTTTTGATAATATCGCGGATTTTGTAAATATTCTTCTTCGTTTGACATTATTTATTAAGTCCTACACTATTAAGTATCATCAATACAAGATGGTCGTAATCAATACCCATAACACTTGCCTGTGCAGGAAGATCACTGGTATCAGTCATTCCGGGATTTGTATTAATCTCTAAAAAGTAAGGTTTGTCATCTTTTATCATGAAATCAACTCTTGAGACTCCGCTGCACCCGGCGACTTGATGTGCTTTTACTGCAATATCTTTTACAAGTTTTGTTGCCTGTTCACTAAGTCCTGTTGCCGGAACAATAAATTCTGATAATCCTTTAGTATATTTTGCATCAAAATCATACCATTCTGTTTTTGTTCTAATCTCCAGAATTTCTGTTGCAAATTCTTTACCCTTTTCACCTAAAACTCCAACAGTTACAAAGAAACCATCTATAAACTCTTCTATTAAAACATCATCATTATATTTAAGAGCCTCTTCAAAAGCTTTTTTAAGTTCATTAGGCCTGTTAACTTTTGTCATTCCGTAACTTGAGCCTTCTGACACAGGTTTTGTAATTAAGGGATAGTTTAAATCTTTAACAGCACTTAAAACATCATCACCCTTATGTACATAAACAGATTTAATAAGCGGAATATCTTTACAATTAGAAAGAATACGTTTTGTGTATTCTTTATTCATACAAATTGCACTCGACATAACACCACAACCGGTATATGGAATCTGTAAAATTTCTAATATACCTTGAATACATCCGTCTTCACCATATTTTCCGTGCATTGTATTATATGCATACTTAAATCCTTTTAAATCATTTATAATATTCTGCGAAACATCAACAAGTGATGCATTTTCATACCCCAGCCTTTTTAAAGCCGCAAGAACGTTTTTCCCTGAACGAAGTGATACTTCACGCTCCGATGACATTCCGCCGCAAAGAACGGCTATTCTTGCTCCTAATGGCACATTATATTCCATAGTTCTTCCTCTTTTTCTGTTTTATTACCTATAAATATTATCTCCGGTTTCAATTCAATTGTATATTGGTTTTTAACCGCATTATACATCATAACCATTAATGTTAAAATGTCCTCTGAAGTTGCATCACCCTTATTTACTATAAAATTTGCGTGATTTTCCCAAACCCTTGCTCTCGGCAAATCAAATGATTTTACACCTGCTTTATCCAACAATCTTCCTGCTGAATCATTTTCGGGATTTTTAAAAACACTACCGGCATTTGGATTCGCGAGCGATGGTTGAATATTTTTTCTAAATTCCAAATTCCTGTCAATTAATGCTTGAATATCTTCGTGAGTTCCTTTTTTAAGTTGAAATTCAGCATGAACCAATATATACCTGCCGTCTTTTAACAAAGAGTGTCTGTATGAAAAATCCATTTCTTCTTTAGTTTTATAAACTACTTCGCCGGCTTCTTTATCAAAAAGACAACATTGAACAAGATTATCAGATATACATTGACCGTGAGCACCTGCGTTCATACAAATATCACCACCGATTGAGCCCGGAAAACCTATCATAAATTCAAAACCGCTTAATCCTGCTTCTGCGGTTTTTTGCGCTAACATAGGACCTTTTACACCGCAAGAAGAATATACATGCAATCCTCTTATTTCAAATTGTTTAAGTTCTGTTGTTACAATAACTTCTCCGTCATATCCGTTCGATGAAAAAAGTATATTTGAGCAGCTCCCAAGAACAATTGCATCTTTATGTTCTCTTATCAGTTCAATAAATTCTGCCTGAGTTTCCGGAAAATAAACCGTTTTTACTATTCCGCCAATTTTATACGTTGTTAAATTTTTAATATCAAAATTTTCTTTAACTATCATACCAATTCTAAACTCTCAAGTTCTTTTCCTAATGCTGTTATTGTTCCCGCTCCGAGTCCGATTACAATATCACCTTTCTTAAGTGAGGGAAGAAGTTTTTTGGCAACTTCTCTCATATCTCCTGACAAGTATTCAGCACCTCTCAAATCTGATGCAAAATGCTCGCCGGTAATACCCTCAATTTTATCCTCTGATGCAGCATATACATCAGTAACAATAATTCTTCCTGCCTCATCAAAAGCATGCTTAAATTCATTCCATAATGCTTTTAATCTTGTATATCTATGAGGTTGAAAAACTGCAACAATATGTTCTTTCCCAAATTTTATTGAAGCAGCATTTAAAGTTGCTTTAATCTCTGTCGGATGATGAGCATAATCATCATAAACTTCTATTCCGTCAAGCTCGCAAACCTTTTGGAATCTTCTTCCCATTCCTGTAAATCCGTAAAAATAATCTTTAACCTTGTTTATATCAACTCCCGATTCCGTTAGAGCAGATACTACGGCTAAAGTATTATAAACATTATGGACTCCGCTCAATTGAATTTTTATTGAAGTTAATAATTCATCTTTTTTATAAATATCAAATATAGTACCTTCTCTTGAATATTCTATATTTTTTGCAACATAATCAGCATCACCACTGAGGAGTTTGACTCCGCTATTATCGTTATTTACTATAACCTTTTTAGAATGAGATATTGCGGTATTAAAAGTTTTTACGATATCAGACATTCCGTTTTTATAGAAATCCAAATGATCTTCTTCTAAATTATTTATTACTAAAATATCAGGATTGTATTTTACGATAGTACCATCACTTTCATCCAATTCAGCAACAAAATATTTACCCTTTTTATGCTGTGCATTTGTATGAAGTTCCGGAACAATCCCACCATCTACAAAAGACGGTTCTAACCCTGTTTTATCCAAAACATAAGAACAAAGCCCGCTCGTCGTTGTTTTACCGTGCGTTCCTGAAAAACCAATAAAACATTTACCCCCCGCTTGTGCCTGTTCTGCGATTTCTTTAAGCATATCTGAACGGTGATAGATTTTTAAGCCTAATTCTTTTGCTCTTATTAATTCCGGATTATTTTCCCTAATAGCCGTACTAACAACTACAATTGCATTATCAGGAACATTCTCAGTTTTGTGCCCTATGGTAACATTTGCTCCCAAATCTCTTAATGCTTTTATATATTTAGAATCTGCAATATCGGAACCTGATACAGTATGACCATCTTCAAGCAGATACTTTGCAAGCCCGCTCATCCCTATTCCGCCTATTGCAATAAAATGATAAATACCCATCTTTTCTTTCTCTCCAAGTAATCGTTACATAAAAATGCACCCTAAATTTATTATATTACAAAGCTTAACCGTGGTAAATGGTATAAAAAAAGAAATTTAAGTTTTAATGTAACAAAATGTAAAAATTATTTTTAAATAAGTCAATTTCACATGTTCACAGAACTTTTACAGGTACAAATTGTGTACACAATTGCCAAATGGCAGAAAGGATTATAATGAATATAAAACAAAAAATCGGACTAGGTATAATTACACCATTATTTACACTAGCAGTAGGACATACAGTATTGAATAAAATAAATACTGGCAAAGAAGCTGCAAAAACGGAAGTATTTCCTGATGATATTATTAATGCATTAGAAATGCAAGATAAAAATGCAGCGGCAGTATTTAAAGCCGAACAGAATTTATTAAAAGAAATTCAAAAAAATGCAATACCTTTTAATGAATATAGTAAAAATGTTGTTAAAAGTTTAGAGCAGTCAAATTTCAGTTATAGTCCAAAAGAAGCTCAAGAAATATTAGAAAATTCTGTTGAATGCGGTGACTAAAATATTATATTTACCCCTAAATTTACCCCTAATCTACAGAGAAGATATCTTTAATATCTTCCATTGTGAGTGATTTCGTAATATTTCTATCGATTGATACTACGCTGTCAACAAGGTCACGTTTTCTGCCTTTGATTTTTTGGATTTTTTCTTCAACCGTATTCTTAGTAATAAGTCTATATACAAATACCTTCTTCGTTTGTCCGATACGATAAGCACGGTCAGTAGCCTGATCTTCAACCGCAGGATTCCACCACGGATCATAGTGAATAACATAATCTGCTCCAGTTAAGTTTAAACCTGTACCGCCGGCTTTTAAACTGATTAAGAATATAGGAATATTTGGATTATTATTAAAGTTTTCAACAGCTCCTTGACGGTCTTTTGTTTTACCTGTCAGATACTCAAACGGAATACCCTCTCTTTGCAGCCAGCCTTTAATAATATCAAGCATGTCAACAAACTGGCTGAATAGAAGAATTCTGTGTTTTTCATCAATAATTTGTTTGATCATGTCCTTTAAGTATTCAAACTTACCTGACTTCATATCACCTTTAACGTGGTCTTTGTCATAAAGTCTTGGGTGGCAGCAAATTTGACGCATACGAAGAAGTGCAGAGAAGATAGACATCCTGCTCTTTTCAAGACCGTTTTGTTCAATACTCTTGAATAATTCTTCTTTTGTACTATCAAGAACTTCAAGATAGAAATCTCTTTGTTCATCAGTAAGTTCACAGTATGCCATATTTTCAACTTTATCAGGTAAATCCTTTGCAACATCTCGTTTCATACGGCGTAAGATGAACGGGAATATCTGAAGTTTAAGTCGTTTTTCAACCGTCTTATCCTGTCTTTCCATAATAGGTGTAACATAGCGGTAATTAAATTCCGCAACATTAAACAAGAACCCAGGCATTAAGAAATCAAATACCGACCAAAGTTCTTCAAGCTTATTTTCAATCGGAGTACCGGATAGAGCAAGCTTGTGATCTGATTGAAGTTCTTTTACAGATTGAGCGGTTTGAGATATTGCGTTTTTAATATTTTGAGATTCATCTAAAATAACATATCTGAATTTATATTTTTTAAGTTTTGCAATATCACGACGTACAAGTGCATAACTTGTAATAATAATATCGTAATTAGGAATCTCTTTAAATAATCCTTTTCTGTCTGCGCCTTGGATTTTTAAACAGGTTAAATCAGGTGTAAACTTCTGAATTTCGTTTTCCCAGTTAAATACAACTGTAGTCGGTGCTATAACTAAAGTCGGCATAGGTCCGTCGACTTCTTTAGCCTTTTGTAAAAGCGTTAACGCCTGCAGAGTTTTACCTAAACCCATATCATCTGCCAAAATACCGTTCAAGCCGTATTGGTACAAGAACCAAAGCCAATGAAAACCTTTTGTTTGATATTCACGGAATTTTGCATTAACACTTTTCGGTATATCAACACCTTCAGATGTTGTAGAGAAGGTTGATATTTGTTCCCAGAATTTTTGGAATTTTTCACTCATTACAAGTTCAAATCCTTGGTTTTGAAGTTCTGTAATCAAACCTACACGATATGTTTTAACCAAAAATTTGTTTTCATTATTTCTGTATGCATCAAAAGAGTTAAATGAACGCATAATTGCGTAGATATTCTGAGCAGGGTATTCAACAAAACCTAAACTTCTTACTCGAGCATATTTTTCACCGCTTTGAATTGTTTCATATATCTCATCAAAGTCAATAATTTCTTCGCCGACTTGACCGTATAATTGAATTTCCATGCTATCAATTGATTCTTCTGAGAAGTCGATTTTAGCACACATTTTGAATGGTTCTTTCATAAGTTTAAAGAAATTCATATCATCTTGTTCTTCAAACTTCCACCCTTCACCTGCCTGTTGAATATAGTAGTTATAAAAATCAATTGCGTTTTCTTTTTCTAATGCAAGGTTATTAGTCTGCATCGGAACAAATTTGCAAGCAAGAAGCATGTTATAAGCGAGCTGCTCATGCTCATAATCACGCTTTATCCAATAAACCAAATCCTCTTTTTCACTCTTTACGGAAATATAAGGCGATTTATCTTTACTTTTTGAATATGGAACTTTAACACCTGAATAATCAAATTCTAATGATGCTTTAAGTGATTGGTCATAGTCTATACCTAAAGTAACAATATTCAGAGGTGGTTTATGATCCATCAACAAACCGCTGATGTTTTCAGCTATAGTTACAGGCATAATTTCTTGAAGATGAGGCAATTCTTCATATACAAACTTACCGCCGTCAGCATCTTTTAAATCTGTAAAAGTAGACTTAATAATACTTTGAGGAAGTTCGTTCATCGCTATATTAATCGGGAATATAATATTTTTGTACCTTCCCCACTTAATTTGCCTTGAAAAATACTTAATTTCTTCAAAGGGGTAAGTCTCATCTTTATCAGGTCTTGTCCAAAAGAGTTCTAAAACAATGTTTGTTCCGCCATTAACATTAGTAGTAGAAACATCCATGTTCAAGCTCCAGACATTATCCGTAAATTGTATTCTTTCTTTTGTTTTTTCATCAAGAACTTCTTCAAGTTCTGCCATCAGAGGGAATACAGGAGCAAATTTTGTGATAGGAATATCATACCATCCTGCTTTTTTATCCTGTTTTGCAATCTTAAGCATAACTTGGAATAGTGCAATTTCATTTTTCTGAGCATCATTTAATTCAAATTCAGGAGATGCTTTTTGTATTTCTATTAATGCTCTTAATATACCTTCTAACGAACGAACAATTTTATTTGTAGCTCTATCTCTTACCAAAATTGAGAAAAAGTTTTGTCTTCTTTTTGGATTAAAGTGGAATATATAACTTCCACGTGGCGGTTCTCTAAGAGCTGTATCAATATCAGAAATATCCGGCTCTATCTGAAACTTATCATAAGCGAAATTTTCATAAGCACCTTCTTCTATAGCTTTCAGGGCCACCGCAACAGAATGCTTACACCATTCTTCTTTTAACGGGCAATTACACCTCGCTTCAACTTTATTTTTCTTAAAAATTAAGTCTGTTAAATAAAAATCTTGATAATTACCTTTAACTTTTCCTTTAAAAAAGTTCTTTTCAGGATAAGCTTCCAATATCATATCCTTTTGGTAATACTCATAACCGCGTCTCCAGCTTCCGGCTGTCGCATTTTTCTTTAAAAAATCATAATTAAACTTAAATTCACTCATATCTTTTTGAGGCACTCACATTCTAATAGTGTATATCATAAAAATAGCATAACCTGTTGCCAAAGGGGAGGTAAATTTTGTTAAAAATCGCACTCATACACAAATGAGAAAAACGATAACAAAACTCCCAACCTTATCCATATTATCTCATATTAAATATCATAATGCAAGAGGGGCAGACAAAATGTACAAATAAACAACCCTGAATCTTCTTATTCTTATTTTTTTACTTCCAAATTTTCTATATGCTTATTAAATTTTTCACCTATAATAGCATCATACATCTTTCTAAGTTCATCAAAACACCATGCTGAATGTTCTTTAGGAGATGATACAATAGCAATCCAAGGTTTTACAAAAGAACGATTAAACTTTTCAAAAATACCAACTCTACCATCTTGAGTTTTATCAAATTTAAAAACCCGTCCGTCATTTTGACGTTCCATACGTATTATGTTCTTTTTAAAAATTTTGTTTTGTCTTTCATTCAAACTTGATTTAAATTCTTCTAGTGCAGGTGTATTTATTAATTTACCTCTAAACGAATTATTATTTTGTATTTTGTTGATTTTCATGACACATACCTTTCTCATTTGTACATCTAATATAATACAATAAAAACTAAGTATTAAATATTCTATCGCCGGCGTCGCCCATGCCGGGAACAATGTAACCTCTTTCATTTAGATGAGAATCCACAGATGCTACAATTAATTTTACATCACGAAATTCTGAAAATACTGCATCAATACCCGTAGGTGCAGATATCATACAAACACAACAAATATTCTCCTGAGGAATTCCTTTTGATACATATAGTCTTATTGCCTCTTTTAACGAATTACCTGTTGCAAGCATAGGATCCGTTATAAATACATAATACTTACTCGGATTATGAACAGGCATTGGAACTTTATTATAATACCAAACAGGTTTCAAAGTTTTTTCATCTCTATACATACCGATATGCCTTATAGTTGCCTGCGGAAGAATATCAACCGCTTCATCAGTAAATATAAGCCCTGCTCTTAATATTGGCGAAATTATAATTGTTATATCATCATTAATAGTTTTTGTCGTGCATTTTGCAACAGGAGTTTCTATCTCAATATCTTTTTGAGGAAGATTTTTTGTCGCTTCATACAGCAAAATTCTTGTCAGTTTTCTTGCTGCAAGCCTTACACCCTGAGTGTCTGTATTTTTATCCCTCATTGTACATAAGCTTTGGTTCACAATGGGATTAGATACAATTGTCAAATTATCGTTTTTTACTTCTAACATCTTCTAATTTTCTCCCGAAATCATCTACACGTTTTTGTTGAATATCTATTATTTCATCTGTATATTTTAAAAATTCTTTCGTATTATTTACACTTTCCTTTCCTTCAGGAAAATCTATTTCACTAAATTTTTTACCAAATCTGGAGGATACTGCAATAATATTACCTATTTTATTGAACATCTCTCTTAAAAGACCAGTAGCATCACTTAACCTTTTGGGAGGACTTATTGCTAAAATAGGAACAGAAGAATCTATATATGTATTTTTATCAGGTAAATATAATTCCAATGATTTAGAACCTGCCATACCGCTAAATTCTGTAGTTGCAACTGTCCCTCTCGGGATTTTTACAGTTTCATTAGTAATAATGAAACTTACATAAACTTCATCTTTTACAGGTCTTATTTTTATAATATGTCCAACCTCAATCCCCATTGTTCTGACCGGAGAACCAACTATTAAGCCATCCACATCAGGCATAAAAATACTATATATATTTTCATTCTTTGATTCATAAATATGCATGAAAAATGCAATAATAACAAATCCTAATATTACGATTAACCAAAATAAAAGTTCACCGCTATGAGTTATATAAAAAACATTATTCTCTTTTTTTTCTGACATATTAGACTCATTATATATAATTTTATTTTGTTATTCAAGAATATTATTTTACATAAAACTCGCTAACACCTATCGGATTTTTGAAATCATCATGCGAGAATACTTGCATTACATACCTTCCATCTTCCCACAAAACGAAATAATCAGTATGGTAATACCTTTCATCCTTCATAAGACGATAATCTTTAGTTCTTACAACCTCCTCACCGCCAACTAAATATTTATCAGTCATTTTAAATACTTGAATCCTAATTAAATCATTACTCATTTTCTTAGGTGCAATAAAAAGATAATAGATTTTTTGACCTGAAGTAAAAACCTTCTTATCATGCAATGCGTTATTCTGAGTAATCGGAACGCTATTAAAAAGGATCAAACCTCTGTCATAAGCACAACTTGTAAATAAAACGACTGCAATCAAGAATATAAATATGATTTTTATAAAGTTCATAGCCTTACTTTCCGCCTAATGCAGAGATTTTTTGTTTTACTGTATTAACCATTTTTTCATCTTTTTCAAGACCTAAATATAGCTCATAATACTCTAATGCTTTTTCAGTATCACCTTGCTGTTCATAAGACATACCCAGTGAATAATATGCATAAGGATATTCCGGTGTAAGTTGTATTACTCTTTCAAAACATTTTATTGCATCATCATAATTTTTTTGATTTGCAAGAACTAATCCCTTATTAAAATATGCATCTGCATTATTTTTATCTAAACTAAGCAATCTGTCATAAAAACTTAATGCCTTTGTGTTATTGCCCGTAAGTTTGTATATATTAGCAATTTTAAGCATTGTTAACTTATCTTGCGGAGCATATACAACTGCCTTTGTATAATAATCTAATGCTTCATTATACTGTTGTTTTTTGTATGCGTCATCTCCGTTTTTAACAAGACTTTCATAAGCCATTGTCTGCTCTGTTGTTGTTAATGTTATTTTCTGATTTTCGGTAATTGGCTTATTCACAACTGTTTCAATATTTTTGTTCATTACTTCAGCAGCGGCTTTAGCTTCTGCCATTTTATGGTTAGTCATAAACATACCGAGGGTTGTATTATAATCCAAATTTGAAGGTGCAAGCGAAACAGCCTTTCGATAATTTTCTAATGCTACATCATAGCAGCCCATTTTATCATTTGCCTGAGCATATCCAAAGTATGCTGATGCTTCTTTTGGGTTTAGTTCAATCGCATCTTCAAAATACAATATTGCCTGACCATAATCTTTTTTATCATACAAATCATAAGCATACGCTATTGTCGCTGAAGCCAAATTAGACTGAAGTCTATCATTCGGTTTCTTTTCTAATAATTGTTTATATAATTCTATCGCTGCAACATAATTGTTCATCGCATGCAATGTTAAAGCTTTATTTGCTAACAACTCATAATTATCAGGTTCTGTAGCCAGTGCCATATTATAAAACTTCAGAGCATTGATATAATCAAGCTTTTGGTGGTAGCACAATCCTAACTCTTTTTTTATTTCATTATCTGAAGAATCCAATGTATATGCTTTCTCTATATTAAATAATGCCAAATCCATCTCATTTTGTTTCTTATATACAAGACCTAAATTTTTATATGCATTTGCATCATTAGGAAAAGCTTTTATGTATATCTTATATTCTTCTATTGCATCATTATCTTTATCCATATTGCCTAATAAATTTGCATAATCAAATCTTAATGCTGTTAACTCAGGATTGATAGCAAATGTTTTTTGAAAATAATCAAAAGCCTTGTCATTTTCTCCTAAATTCTGATACGAAAGCGCCAGTTTAGCTAATATCGCTTCGTCATCATTGTTATCTTCCAATGCCTTAGTTAAAACCTCGCTGGCAGCTTTATATTGTTTTGTATCATACAAAGCCATTCCATAATGAGTATAGTCTTTGAATGCAGACGGGTATTTTTTATACAAAAGAGAATACAAGTCGCATGCCTTATCAGGCTGACCCGAAGCATAATAAACATTGGCTAAATTTTCACTCGCTTCCAAGTGCTCAGGATAAGCATTTAAAAATACAGTATAATTATCTATCGCATTTTTATAATTTTTTCTTATGTACTCTATATTAGCTATATTCAAATAATTATATTTGTATTCAGGATAAATTTGCTGAGCCTGCATGTATGAATTATAAGCATTTTCATAATCGCCCATTGTTTGAAGAATATTACCTATACTTATATATATAAATGCATCGTTTGGTCTCAATTTTACAGCTTTTTTATACGCACCTAAAGCTTCTTCATAATTTCCCGCATCAGCATAAAGTCCTGCAATTTTTGTATAAAGCATAGCATCATCACCATTCATATTTAATGCCTTTTGAATAGTGCTTATTGCATTAACATAATCACCTTTATATTCATAATTACAAGCTTCTTGATAAAGAGCATGAGCTTCTTTTGTCATCCTTGCTTCAACAGACATAGAAGCTAAACTCAATGCTATTGCTAATAACGATACATATAATTTCTTATTCATAATTAAAGCCCTCACCAATATTTTATCAAAAAGGAAAATATGTAGCAAGGCAGTATATAAAAAACAAAAAGCCGTTACTTTCGTAAGGCTTTAAAATTGGGGTTTGTATTATAACGTATATTTTTGAGTCTATACTTCAATAAACAATCTTCTTCCTACAATATTTGGCTGGTTATTGTAATAACCGGCGAAATATCCGCCTGCAACAGGTTTATTTTGTCCGTATGTCGCGAATGGATTGCTGCTTTGAGAATTTACAAACGGGTTTTCACCTCCGTATGTAAATGGGTTTGAGCTTGTTTTTTTGATACTTGGGGATTGAACAGCCGGAGAGGCGGTTAAAACATTTGCTAATAATTTTACTATTCCTGTCATATTGAGTTAAACCTTTCTTGGTTAACTTTTAATGATGTATCATAAAAAGTCAATTATTTTATCGACATAAATAAAAAAAACTTTATAAACTTAAAAGAAATATCATACAAAAAGAGTAAAGAATAAAAAATAAAGCAAACCTGTTGACACAAAAAAATGTTTACTATATGATTATCTCTGTTGCCGGTATAGCTCAACGGTAGAGCAACGGTTTTGTAAACCGTAGGTTGTAGGTTCGATTCCTATTACCGGCTTTTTTTTAGGGGTAAATATTTACTTCTAAGTAAAAATTTAATACTGCATTGGTAAAAGCCTTTGTGGCAAGGACTCCCGAGAAAGGTGACTAAACGTCACGTTTCGAGAGGAGGAGGGTAGCAGCACTCCCTTGGTTTAAAAATGTGTTGGTTGACAATTAAATTGATGGGTTAGGCCTTTGTGGCGCAGGGGTAGCGCACTCCCTTGGTAAGGGAGAGGCCACGGGTTCAAATCCCGTCAAAGGCAAATTTAAAACTAAATATGGGTAGGTGGCCGAGTGGCTAAAGGCGACAGACTGTAAATCTGTTCTCGAGAGGGTACGGTGGTTCGAATCCACCCCTGCCCACCACTATTAAAGACACCGTAAGGCGTCTTTAATAATAGAATAAATAATAAATGGCTGAGTAGCTCAGTTGGTGAGAGCGTGCGGCTCATACCCGCAAGGTCGACGGTTCGAATCCATCCTCAGCTATTTTTTTGTGTATTTTTTGCGGGTAATTCACCGCACGCAGTTGTTTCACAACGCAATCGAGTTACACAACTTTCGTTGTTTACTCTCTTGCAGCGTGCGACTCCCTCTCTGTTAAATTGTCCGCAGGACAATTTAACATTCGGCACAGTCCACAAGGCCGAGGGGTAAACGTGAGTTTGAATCCATCCTCAGCTATTTTTTGTCTTTTGCGGGTAATTCACCGAATATTTTTTTGTCCGTTTTGCTCGGAAGCAAACAAATGTAGGTTGGGCATTCTTGCCCAACACCACTAAATTGTAGCGGTCGGAATATGATTGATGATTTAAATTCCAAACTACTCCAAAAGTGACTTTTCTTGCACTTTTTTACTCATTTTTTGCACTATTCTTGCACACTTTTGCACAAAATTGCACTCATAAGTAGGGTTGACTTTAGTCAACCATAATATCGGTAGACTGAAGTCTACCCTACGAGCTTTAGCACCAAATTGTGTGTTGTATTTGTTGTTTTGAACTCTTTGTACTTGCATAATTAGCTCCTATTTTAATTGTATTTGCCTATATAAATCTCGTAAAAAAAATATTTTGCTATTCTATATAATTAGCAAAAAAAATCTTTACGAGTTTTAATATTAAACATGAAAGTGGCATTATCAGATAAATATTTGAAACCTTTTAAACAATATGAGCAAAGAGCAATTTGTACAGCAGATGATTGGGAAAAAGAAAAACTTGCCCGAAAATGTATCAGCTTAAAGAACTGTGCAATAGCTCCTTTGTCTTATACATTAGCAAAAAATAGAACTCTTGAAGGACTACAATATATTGATAATTGTTTAAGTAGTTTTTTCAATGTTTTTGCTGATGTTTTTCAAAATTTAAGTATTAAAGATACAGATAAAACTGTATTATTAGCAAAAAATAAGTTACAAAACGATTATGGCGTAAAAAGAGTATTTTTAGATAATAATCCTATGTTTGCAAAAAGATGTCTTGAAACAGTCGAACTGTTATCAAATCATAATATTAGTTTACCTGAAAGAATTATAGGTTCTCGTTATTACCCAAAATATTGCGGTATCAGTATGAAAAATACAAAAGATGGATCAACTATACTTTTACACTCTGACTTAGAAGGTTGGCAACCAAACAGCGTAACAAATTCACCTATTGAATTACCATTACACGAGTCATTACATCTGCAACAAAATGGGTTCTTTTTATCAAACATAAAAATACTACCTAAAGAATATCTTGAATTTGCCCAAAATAGTAAAATTGCAAATTCATCAATAAATTGTCATTGTAACCACGAAGCCCATGTAGATTTGCTTGTTAGAAAATTAATAATGAATGATTTAACAGAAAATGAAGAAAGATTATTAAAATATTTAAACGAGTTATTTTTTACTAAAATAAACATCCCACAATAGCAAAAAATATTACATCTATGATTTATTAATATAAAATTTGTCCCGTTTTTTATTAAAATTTGAATAAAAAATTTATTGAAATTTAGGACTGTTTTTTTATAGCAACCTTTCCAAATTCTCAAACCATCTGAAAAACTGTCTCAAACCATGTGTTCTTTTACAGCAAGGTCGAGAGGTAAACTAAGAGCCGAATACAACAAAATTACCTTTTAACAGGACATTTGGTCGGAATGGGTAATTTTTATTAATCGGCAAGACTGCTAATTCTAGTAAATCTTAGCAATTTTATGAGGTCGGAAGTCGGTTGTAGTTGAAATGTCCAAAAAGTCCGGTTTGGGTAACCAAAATGTCCGCATATTTGCACATTTTGTCCAAAAAATTGCACTCATAAGTAGGGTTGACTTTAGTCAACCATAATATCGGTAGACTGAAGTCTACCCTACCTGCTTCAGTTTGTTTTAAAAATTTAGATGAGAGTCTATCAAAAAATATTTTTACAAGTTTTTAATATACTATGCTAATACATTCTATAAAAAATGCTAATACAAGTAATTATAATCCCCCCAAAATAAACTTCACAGCTCATCCTGATTTTTATAAATTTAATAGCACTAAATCTTGTTATTTTAGGCGTGGTGTAGTAGCATTAGCTAATAATGAAGGTTATGCAGATATAGAAAATTTATTCTGTAAAATTTTTCAATCTAAACTAAATAAACCAAAAAAAATGTTAATTATAGGAATAGGACATTCTCAAGAACCTTTTTCGTATTTAGCAAGTATAAAAGGAATTATAAAAAATAATCCTTTAAATAAAAATGTTGATTTATACGTTGTAGATTTACAATCAAAACCCAAATACAATGAACTTAGACTCAATGCTTTTCCTAATTTATTTCCTTATGAAACATTTCCAAAATATGCAAGTGAAAGTTTTATAAAAGATGTAAAATTTCCCAAAACAAAACCGAATAATTTATCACCAATTAAATATTATATTTATACCAAAATGCAAAAACCAGCGCATCCGAGTATGGATTACAGAGTAAATGATGAAATACTTAAATTTGTTAAAGAATCATACAATAATCCTGAAAAATCGAAATGGGATAGTCGTATTCAAGAAGTTATTACAAATTTTTCAGATAATGAATTTGATATCGTATCAGCAAATAATGTTTTTGGTTACCTGTCAGACAATGATTATGCAAAAACAATGAAGCACATAAAACGAATACTAAAAACTGAAAGCGGATATTTTATATCAGATCCATATTTTAAAGATGTACAAAACTCTGAAATTTTGAGTACTTTCAAAGTATTATATTCTGGGATTTATCAAAAGATATAATGCTCAAAATTTCTGTTCTTTCTTTTCAAACCGACTGTTATTTTACCAAAATTCATCGTTAAATATGTTATTCATTAGCAAAAAAATTTTTTTCAAGTTTTTAAAATGATATATTGCACTATTATTGGATAATATGATGAATTTATATAATATAGAAACTAGTAGAAATAATCAGACATTTAAATGCAAACTTCCGAATCCGTTTAGTAAATATACTAACATGTATTAAAAAAAATGTTCGCACGATGCATTTGTTAGGGAAGTAGAAGTAATACCGGAAATACTTGAAAAAGTAAAAGAAATAACTATACCCGTTTCTAAAAAAAGGAATGTTTATGCTTGGGATATAAATCCGACTAATTCAAATAAATATGTCATTTTTTTACATGGTATGGCTATGAACGTTTCTAATTATCAGCGTTTTTACAAATCTTTATTACGCAATAATGTAGGAATTTTTGCCATTGAATACAAAGGATATGGGAAATTGTCCGGAGAACAAACATCTGAAAAATCTATAAATTTTGATATAAAAAATGCATATGAATATTTAGCTAATAAAAAAAATATAAAACCTGAAAATATAATAGTTGTTGGTTCATGTGTAGGTGGTTTTGCCGGAGTAAATTTAGCAAAAGAAAAAAAAGATATACACTCACTTATCCTGATTGCTCCTACTGTATCTATGAATTATATTTCAGATAAATTTATCATGGATAAAAATTTTAGAGAAGGTATGCCTAAAATCATTGAAAAACTGATTACCAAAAATAAATTCTTTAAATGGATATACGGGAAACAAATGAATGCGATTGATAAAGTTAAATATATAAAAAATACTAATATATATGTTATACAATCAAGGAAAGACAATGTTACACGCCCAGGAGGTGCTGTTAAATTGGCAAAAGCGGCAAAGAAAAATGGGATTTTAAAAGAGTTAATAATGCTGAATCACCCCGGACATAAAATTGATGATGAAAAAACAGAAATTACATCACAATTAGTTGGTAAAATTCTTAAAGAAATGAATACATTAAAATAATTTAAAATAGTTTTAAATTTTTTAATAGTTTTTAACATAAATTGAACAATTAACATTTTTAGTATATTATTAATATCAGCTAAAAAATTTCAGCTTTATAAGCAATATTTTTATAAAACTGCATTAACGGAAACAATTTGTGTTCTGTTGATTATATGAAAAAGAATACAAAAAATAGTGAATTAATAGCAAAGGAGAAAATTTATATGAAAAAAACAATCAAAAATATTTGTGTATTGTCATTAATTGTACTATTCTCTGCAGCTGCAAATGCTGCAGGTATGATTAAAGACTATCACGCATACAGAATAAAAGACCAAAATATAAGAACGGTAATTCCTGTTGTAGATAACATTTTAAGCAGAGAAGTTTCGGTTAAGAAACTTACAAGAAATGCTTATTACGCAACATACGGCGATGAGCATTATTACATGAAGTTTTATCCTGCTTTGCACGATACTGATGTTTATATTGTAACAGACGGAAAATATGATAAAGAAAATAACGACGTTACGGACTTCTTTAAAAGTCAAAACTACCAATTCGAAACGGTAGAAGACAAAGAAGCTTATAAAGAATACCAGTTTGATTTTATTGATTATGCAAGATCCGGAGCTTTAGACGGTCTATTTACACTTCCTGACGGTAAACGATAAATTGTCAAAAGGAAATGATAAAACTTCTGCGATTCCGTATTCAGAAGATAATGATCCTATTGATTTAACTTGTGTTGATTCGCAAGAATTTTTTAATGCGGAAGCTGATGTTACAGTAACAGTTAATGAATATCGTTTAAAAAACAAAGAAAACAAATATGTTCATGCATTTGAGTATATTGTTAAAAATAATTCAAATTCTGATATAAAAGTAGAAAAAGTTTACTCAGAAAGACTTGCTGCACTGAAAGATATTACTACATCGACATTTGTAGATTATGATAAATTAGATGTTGCAGATACATTGGCTATTCCGTTAGCTGTTGCTACAGGGGGGCTGTCATTTGGGTTTACCATTGCAAATAATGTAAGACTAGGAATGGTTGTTAAGGAAGCTACAAGATTTGCTCATTCATTACCTGAGAATTATGATTTGAAGGCAAATTCTTCTATGAGAATTCTTTGCATGAAATTTAAAGAGGACCCGCAACCGCTTCAATTTACTATTAACAAACAAGGACAAACTTATCAGTTTACATATTAATAAGTCTTAGTAAATATCGGGTTGAATATTATTATCAACCCGATATTTTTACCGGCTAAACTTTATTTATTGACGAGACACTATTTTAACTGTAAACTGAAATGGTATATGTGAGGAGTTATTATATGGAAGAGCTTAAGAAGTTTAATACTGCTAAGTTTTTAAGTTTTGCACTCGGATTTTTCGGGTTGCAATTTGCTTGGCAAATGAGAATAATATTATCAGGTCCTGTTACTGAAAATTTAGGTGCTTCGCCGTTCATTTTTGGTTTAATTTGGCTTGCAGGTCCATTCACGGGAATGGTTGTTCAACCGATTATCGGAGCATTATCCGATAAAACGACTTCACGTTTTGGGAGACGCAGACCATATCTCTTAGGCGGTGCATTATTATCAGCTTTAGCTCTTTGGGCATTACCTAATTCTGAACTTATTACAAATACAATCGGTTCCAGCTTGAACATCTTAGTGCATCCGCTTGCGGCACTTTGTTTCGCAGCAGTTATGATTTGGATTCTTGATGCTTGCGTTAACATAGCGCAGGGACCATATAGAGCGCTAGTGCCTGATGTTGTACCTCCTGAGCAACATTCTGTCGCAAATTCATACATAAGTCTTGCAATAGGCTTAGGTTCAGTTGTAGCTGCAGGAACTGCGCCTTTCTTAAAATGGGCATTCAATTACCAAATGTCAATTAATGCACAATTTATAATGGCAGCTCTTGCGTTTACTTTAGGTATGGTTTGGACTTGTATGTTTATTAAAGAACGCAAATATGAGCCTAAAGAAGACGAGAAAAAAGAAAAATTTGATTTTATAAAATCATTAAAAGAATTTTTCGCACTATCACCGGAAGTCGGAAAAATATGCTGGATGCAATTTTTCACTTGGATTGGTAATATGTGTATGATGATTTATTTCACTCAATACGCAGTACATACCGTCTTTGGTGTTCCTGATTTATCTGCTGTTAGTGAAGCGGTAAAATCATCTTACGACCACGCAGTTCTTGCCGGTACTAACTTCTCATCAATCTGTTTCGCTATATTTAACCTTGTTTGCTTTGTTGTAGCAATTCCGATTGGTGTTTTATCAGTTAAATTCGGTAATAAAAAAATTCATATTTTATCAATGGTATCAATGGCATTAGCATTTTTAGGTATGGCATTCTGCCATCAACCGAAATTTGTTGCAATATTAATGGGTTTATCAGGTATAGGCTGGGCAAGTATTTGCGCTTTGCCATTCGCAATGCTTTCTCAATACATAAAGCCTGGAACGGAAGGTTCTGTTATGGGTATATTTAATATATTTATTGCAGGACCGCAAGTATTTGTATGCACGCTTGTTTCTTGGTTCATCAACAGATGTTCATACAATGTATTTGACGGAGTTAACTATCATTGGGAATACACATTTATCGTAGGTGCAGTTTGTTTAGTGATTGCTTCTATTATTGCATCAAGGGTAAAAGATAAATTATCAGAAGCTTAAATTATGTCTAATAAAGAAAACACACAAAATGTAAATCGGGGGAAGGTTTTTATTATCTCACCCCCGGCTTATTTAATTAATGCTCAATACTGCGCTTCTATATCAGAAAATGCAGGATTTGAGACAAAGCTTAATACCTCTGAAAGAATTGAACAATCACTCTCTGACATAAAAGAATTTTCTCCCAATTATATTATATTCAGAGTAACGTTTGATAAATTTAGGGTTCAGCTTGAATTTATGGAAAAAATTAAAAAGCTTATTCCAAGTTGCAAAATAATAGCACTTGGTGAACCTTTTTTTACCTACAATAACAATGTTACATACGAAAATCCATATATTGATTATGTAATTTTAGGTGAAGTTGAGTACACACTCCGTGATATTTTAGAAGGAGTTTCTGATAATGAAATTTTAGGAATAAGCTATACTGATGACAATATGCAGTCAATAAAAAATGAACCCAGACCTTTCATTGAAAATATTGACAATCTACCCATGCCGGCAAGACATTTAACAAAGGATAATAAAGAAATTACAATAGAAATATCCCGTGGTTGTCCTTGTCATTGTTTTTTCTGTCTATCAGCTCCGCTAAACGGAAAAATCTTAAGACATAGAACTGTCGATAGTGTTATTAGTGAATTATTTGAATGTATCAATAAATACGGAACCCAAAAAGTACATTTTAAGTCAGACATATTTAACTATGATAAAAATTGGGTTACTCAATTATGCAATAAAATTATAAAAAATAAATTTAATATAAAATGGTCTTGTGATATTGTTCCTAAAAATATTGATGAGAATACAATCAAGTTGATGAAAGAATCCGGATGCGAATTATGCAGGCTTGGAATTGAATCAGGCTCAGAAGAAATACTTGCAAAAACAGGTAAAAACGTAACTAAAAATGATATTGAAACAACAGTTAAACTACTCAAAAAATATAAAATTAAAACAAAAGCATATTATATTATAGGCTTGCCTTGGGATACGGAAGAAACAGTACAGGAAACCACAGAATATGCCATAAAACTTGATACTGACGATGCTATTTTCAATATAGGAATACCATTCCCGGGAACAGATTTTTTTGTTTACGGTATGCTTAATAAATTATTTTCAGATAAAACTCAATTTGTTGATATACATAAAAATGCCCTTGTCAGAACACATAAACTTTCTAAAGAACGAATAGTGAAACTTAGAGATGAGGCTGAAAAGAAATTTTACTATCGTCCCAAATATATGCTAAAAAATTTATTATCTGTTTTTTATAATAAGTTCAGGATATTCTTTTCTTAATGTTATTGTATCTTCTGACGATAACAAATCATCTGTATGTAATTTAAAATAAAAATCAGGTTTAAATATTTTTTTTCTTACTATGTTATATTCTTCTATATTTTTTGTTATTTTTGAAAGATGATTTAATGTATGTTTCATATCAGGAATATTCGGAAATATATTTACAAAGTTTGTCCTTAATTTACAAATATAATCCCCAACATAATCCGTAATATTAAGCCAAGGATCAACAACAATTGCATCTTTGTTTTTAAAATTATAATAGCTTCCTTTATTAAAAGGCTTGTCTGTTATTATTGCAACAACATGATCAAGTTGTACTTGATGTCCGCTGCTATTTCTGTTAAAAAATATTTTTGAAGGATAAATATTTTCAATTCCGTTTATCTTGCCTATAATTTGTGCTAATATAGATTCTTCATAACAATTTCCAATTTTATTATTTTTTAACATATCAATAATATTTCTGAAAGAATCTATTCCTTCTCCATTCCTATATCTTAGTGAGTCAAGTTTATTGGAATTTTTTAAATTCAAATTGCTAAATTTATAGCAAATCGGAAGAGGATAGTATTTCTCTTGAAAATGTCTTATATTTATTCGGTTTCTACTTTCTGAAATATGCGGATAAATAGAATTCACCTTTCGTGTAATTCTATCGGCTTTTCTTATGGCTTCGCATCTGCTTTTAAAACTTATCATAATTTTTACAAAACATATAAAAAATTTATTTGCCTTTCTTTTTACAATCCGTTACAAATGTTTGTATAAAATATATATGCATGATATTATCTTTATACAAATCCAACTACAACTATTTTAAATAAGGAGAATCCCAATGTTAGCATTTTTATTCAAAAAAGATACTCAAAATGCGTGTGAGAAATTGAATGCTTTCTATGAAAAATTAAAAGAGATGTATTCTTTTAATTTTATTAGCGAAGAAAGAAAAGAATATTTAAAATCACAAATGGAAAAATTTGGATATCTTCCTTATCCGCAGATAAAAGCTCTTGAAGAATTATCAGATTCTGAAGTTTTATTTGCCCTTGAATATAAATGGCAAGCTAACGGAGTTTTTAAAGACGGCAAATTCAATTTTACAAAATCAAGTGTTCTTGCAAGAAACAATGTAAAAAATTCTTCATGGCTTCAAAAAGAAGGACACGATATAAAACTAACAAACCTTGCCGGTTTAGGTAACGGCAATTTTAATGACGAGTGCGGCAAATTTATGTCATGGATGCGTCAACTTTTAATCTTACCGACAGGAAATTTAGAAAATGACATTTTCGGGACTACAATGTATTTAATTCCTTTTCACCCACGTGAATTCGGTGTTGCATACCTTCCGACAGCAAGCTGCGTGAGTCCGAACCTTGAAGATAAAAAGATTTTAGAAAAAACAGGACTTAACGCTGATGAACAAGTAAAAATGTTTATTGAGTTAACTCAACTTGCAGGACATCCTGTTATTTACGATATTTTGCCGCAAACAGGAAGATTTTCTAAACTTGTACTTGCTAATCCTGATTGCGCCAGATGGTTTGATATTAATGCACTTATTGAAGAATTATCTAAAAATGTTGATTTGGCTGCAAAAGATTTGGAAGAAAAATACGGCAAAGATGATTTAGATATTGTAAGCGGTATTTATAAAAAAGATATTAAAGGTGAAAGTTACGGAGAATTAACAGAACATTATAAAAATATTTTTAACGACATAAATGAAGCGTTAAAAGAAACAAAAATTTTCTTATCAAATTCTATGCTTGAAAGAAGTATTCAAGATAAATTACATAAAAAAGCAAAAAATATAATAAATAGAGTTGCAGGTTATCCAAAAGGCAAAAAATTAACAGAAACAGATATTAATAACCAAGGTGAAATTATTGGCGCATTAATTTCTGAAGGCATGTGGCCTGCCCCCGGCGGTGCTTGGTGCTCTGCTGGAGTTCCCGTATTTGACAAAATGAGCGAGAGCGCATCATATCCAATGTTTAAACACTACAAGTTTAACGGAGAAGATGTTACGGAATTTGCTAACCTTGATTGCCAAACTCCATATTATTTTGTAAATCTTGAAAACGGCAAATATAATAAAGACGTTATTAACTTCTTTATTGATTATATGAAAAATCTTCAATCAGAATTCAATTTTGACGGCTTTAGAATAGATCACATTGACCACATTGTTGATGAAGTTTCCGAAAAAGACGGCGTTCCTATTAGCTACCGTGCGCCCAGAAAAGTACTTGGAATGTTGAATACTGCAATGAAAGAAAAAATTCCATACTTCGCAGTTTTAGGTGAATATATGCTTTGGGATAAATATTACAAAGAATATCACGAAGATATGAATTTTGATTTGCTTTGGGGCGATGATATTGTTTCGCAAAGCTACAAAACACCTTCTGCAATATCTGACGATAATTTGTATTTATCAAACTACAATTCATCCACTAAAAAATCAACACCTTTATCAATTATGAAATCATATAATAACCAAGACGGGGAATTTGAAGCAATTGACAGATACCCAGGACAATTAGGCGAACAAGGTGCTTTATTTAAATGGTTTAAATACAAATTCCTTCCGGGCGGAAGATTTGCTCAAAGACCTATGATGTACATAGACGGTGATGAGTCATTTACAAAAACCGGTATGGAATACGTTATCGGAAACGAAGTTTCTATGAAAAGAGAAAAAAATTATGATTTCTATTCGAAATTTGATGCAATAGACAGATTTGTAAAAAATAACCCTGTTATTACTGACGGAGAAGCTCATATAATAAGACAAGATGACGATGGATTTGTTGCTTGGCAAATACAAAAAGAGGGACTCAAAAACTCAATATTAGTTGTTGCAAACTATCAAGCTCCAACAGAAAAAATACTTAAAGATGACGGAAACGGAAATAGCTGGACAGAAGTAGTTGAAGGCAGAGAAGTATTTGATAAAACAATAGAACTCTCTTGCGACTATTCAATAGTTTCGGAATACAGATTTGACGGAACTGACTATATTGAAGAAAAATTCGTTGCATCAACAAATTCACTTTCTTTTGGAAAACTGATGCCATCTGAGTTTAAATTTTTTACAGTTATTAAATAAGACATGCGGTGCGGTTGACACCTCACCATACCCTCTCATAAGAAAGAGGGAACATAATAGGAGTATATTTTACGATTAAGTAAACTACGATTAAATAATATAGGGATACGCCGAACATCTTGTTCGGCTTTTCTTTTGCGTACTTAATTTATTTGATTTTACTATTTATCGTGATATGATTGTTTTAATTAATATAAGGGATAATAAATGCCGCAAGTAACAAAAGGTAGGCAAATTACTGTTGCAGAGATGGCGCCTCACGTTCACAGTTTTTTACCTAATGAAAATAAAGTTAATAAAATATCAGAATGGCTTATAAATTGGATAAAAAAATCTATGCAAAACGGAAGTATTAAGCCTTATGATTTTCTGCCATTAAAAGGAGATTTAGCCTTTCATATCGGGGTTAGTTTAGGAACAATGCAAAATGTATTCAGAATAGTTGAAGATTACGGTTTAGTTGAATCTAAACAAAAAATCGGAACATATATAAAAGCTAACAGTTCTACTACTGAAAAACTTACATCTAAAAGAGAAGCAGCTTGTGAAGAAATAAAGCAATATTTAATAGAAAATAACTGCAAAATCGGCGACATCCTAATCTCAACAAGAAAACTTGCCGACATAATAAAAATTCCTTCTTCTACAATAAGAAGTGCAATTAACAATCTCGTTTTAGACGGAATCCTAATAAAAAAGAAAAATACATTTGTTATTAATAAATTAGACTACGAAATTGAAAACAAAGAACCTGAAACTCTTGTTGAAAAAATTGCAGAAAAAATTAATCAACACATCAAGAAAAATCTTAAAGCAGGAGACAAGCTTCCATCGAATAATACTTTGGCGGATATGTTTGACGTAAGCATAAAAACAATACATGATGCAATAAAGATTTTATCAGTTGCAAAAATAGTTAAAACTAAACGAGGGTATTACGGCACAATTGTGTCAGACAAAAATTCAGATAATGATTTGTATTTTTACGAACAAGTAGAACAAAGCATAAAAAAATACATATCAGAAAATTGCAAAATAAACGACAAACTGCCTACAATAAAAAATTTTGCAGAAGCATTTAATGTGAGTGCAAAAACAATAAAAAAAGCATTAGATAACTTAGAAAATGAGGGATTAATCACATATTTAAGAGGCAGATACGGTGGAACATTTGTTTTAGAGATTCCTTCCTTTACAGAACAAGGCTACACTTGGTTAGCACTAAGTCCGGAGTTCGAACAGATAAATTAAGCTATACCCCTTGAAAAAAGGTGAAAGCATGGTATTATTAAAAATGTAACTATTTAAAATATAAGGAGAAACATTATTTCAAACGAAGACAGAAATGCAGGTAAAGGCAAGGATAAGCCTTTAATAAACGAAAGAATCAGAGCAAAGGAAGTAAGATTAATTGACGCAGACGGAAACAATGTAGGTGTTGTTCCGACATCGAAAGCGTTAGCAATGGCAGAAGAAGCAGATTTAGATTTGGTTGTAATGAGTGCAAACCAAGCTCCGCCTGTTGCCAAAATATTAAATTACGGAAAATACCGTTATGAATTGGAAAAAAAGGCTAAAGAAGCTAAGAAAAAACAACATACGGTTGATATAAAAGAAGTTAAAGTGCGCTATAAGATTGATACACATGACTATGAAGTCAGATTGAAAAGTATAAGAAAATTTATATCGCAAGGTAATAAAGTTAAACTCGTTGTCATGCTAAGAGGTCGTGAAATGCAGCATTCAAGCTTGGCAATAGATTTGGCTAACAGATTTATTACAGATTTAGCGAATAACCCAATTACAGTAGAAAAGAAGCCTATGGTAGAAGGCAGAAATGTTACTGCTTGGTTCGCTCCACAAGGAAATTAAACTTGATACTTGATTAAAAATCTTTAGCAGATACAATTTAATTATGCCTATGGCAATAAATTAATAAAAATATGCCGCAATAGCTCAGTTGGTAGAGCAAGGGACTGAAAATCCCTGTGTCCTTGGTTCAATTCCGAGTTGCGGCATATTTTTTAAATTTTTATTTTTTACACAAAATGCAATTTTACACATTTTTTACACATTCAAAAATAAAAATTGCAATTTTTTAAGAAAAACAACGCACACAATCGCCGTTAAGGGGCGTAAAAAAGAAATTACATATAAAGATACCCCTCAAAACTAAAAAAATAGCCTTTTGGGATAATGCTTATTGTTCAAAAATGTTATTTAATTCTTGTAACAGTTCATATTTTTTAATATATCTATTTTCTTTTAGTGGGGTTTTTAACATACTTTTTATAACATCTTTCAAAGTATTTTAACAATAGTTCTTTTTCTTTTGGCGAAATTGCTCTATATACATTAAGACATTGTAACAAGCATTCTTTTTCTTCCGGCGTAAGGCGTTTTCCTAATTGCTCGGTTTTAGTTTTTAGATTTTGTTTTGTATGATTCCGAACTCCCCCGTGCTTGTATTTAAGTTTATATAATTTTTCCATATAAACATTAGCACGGGCAAACGCTCTTAAAACTTCTTTTTGTAAATATTCGGGATTTTTTTTGCAAAAATCGTCAATCCACTCTTCTAATATAAATTGAAGTTGTAACGGCTTTGTTATATTTTCAATCGGAAATTTTATTTTTTTATTTAATTTGTTCGGTTTATAAGTCAAATTAATGTATAAATATTTTGTCTTATAGTAAAATTTAGCGGTCATACTCTTCATACAATTTTAACCAATCTTGTTTAAAAATTACAAAATCATTATATATCAAAATTGCTAAACTTGATATTGTTAAAAATTATACGGCGTAATTATTGAAAAAACAGGAATATACAAAATTTTACAAATGATTACATTATCAAGTTTAGTTAATAATAAAACCCGTGAAAAAGCAATATTGATATAAAATAGAGGGGGAAATGCCAAATATATTAAAGAATTAAAAGCATTTAAAAATTGTTAAACTACATTTACGCTTAAAGCCCCTATAATCAATGTTTTTAACCTCAAAAGGTACTGTGCGGGGAATAAAAACCGACGGGGGTTGTTGTCCCGCCCGCCGTGTCTTTTTTAGTCCCCGGTTTTTTTAAATTCCGAAAATGTTTGTTACTTAAATAAACTCAAACACACAATATAATTGAGTTTTTAACGAGTGTCAAAACTAAAAATGTAACATTTTGACACTAATAATGTTATAAAAAATTTCAATTTTTTGAAAAAAATTATAAGCGTGTAAACGCTGATTTTATTACTTTTCGTTCGTGTTTAAAATTTCACTAATTAATAAAATTTGTTTGCAATTTTTTAAAATTATGACACTAAAAACACTAAAAAATACAATATTATTGAGTTTTAGATAAATTGTACTTTTATATAAAATATTTTTGACACTAAATATTGTTATATATTTTTAAGCGTATAAACGCCTTTATTATTAGATTTCAACCTTGTTTAAATTCTTCATAAATTACATAATTTTGTTCGGAATACGCTAAAACATACAATATTATTGCTTCTTATGTGATTTAATAATAAAAAATGTTATTAATTTTTCAAAAATGGCACTAAAAAAATTTTTTAATTTTTTGTTAATTTTTTATTACAAGACTTAATCATTTAACATAAAGCCCTGTACTTATTGTGTCTATTGGTTTTAACGATTAAATACAACAATATTTGCCGTGTCGGGTTTTCCGCTATGGTAAACCTTGTTTTATAAATTCCATATATGGATTTGCCGTATTCGGTAAATAAAAAAACAAAAGGTCGATTTTCAACCTCTTGTTTTAATTTCTTCCCAATTTGAGTAATTGCGGGCATTGTTTAATCTTCAATATCAAGGTCAAATAATGTTTTTGTATAATCTACAATATGCTCGCCGATTGAAATATAACTTTTAAGCCCCAAACTATTTAGTAAAATTATAATTTCGGCTTCATAATGTTTAGCAAACTCGCCTATAATTGGAGTTATATTTGTTTTTGACGGCTTATAATCAGATATTACGATAAATAATGGCTTTTTCCATTCGTTCATATTTTCAATAGTTTCTACAATTTTACTTTTTTCATTTTCTACAGTTGAAGCGGAATAGCCTATAATCTCCCCAATTTTTTCGGCGGTATATTCCGTAGATCCTTTATATTTAAGCCCCGTAAGTTGGATAATTGTCAGCCAATTATAACGCTTGTTTTTGTCATTATAAAACAATTCTCTTAATTGCTCACAAGTTACAAGCCACTTTTTGTTGTCGTACAAGTATTCAAGTGTTTGTAAAAAACTTTTTAAACTTTTTATTTTATCTATTTCATTCATTTTTAGTAAAAATCAAAAAAAAACTTGTCTTTTTCGCATTGATATTTTAATACAAAATGCGTAAAAATCAAAATGTTGCAACACAAATATATTAAAACAAATTCAAACTAAAAGGAGTAAAAAATGACTAAAATTTTAAAAACGCCGGAAGAAGAACAAAATATGTCAGATTTAAAAGTAATAACAAATGAAAATCCGACATTAAACACAAACGAAAAACCCGCTTTAATTCCTTTAAATGCTTGGAATAAACATTTTGAATATCCAAGTGTCGGGGCTTTAAGACAATATAACTTCTTAAATACAAACGGGTTCAGAGATAAGGTTATTAGACTTTTAGGTAAAAGGCTTTATATAAATACACAAGCCTTTTTCGAATGGGCAAATAGCCAAAAAGCCTAATAAAACAATAAAAACATAGAATGTAACAAATAAGGAGAAAAAACAATGGAAAATCAAGCACAAAAAACAATTATTCAAAAGAAAATGGAAAAATCAAGAGCAATCGAAATTTTAAGCGAAATTAAACAAAATATTTGCGGCGTAGATATTGACGAAATTTGCGACGGCGACGAATTAAGCAAAAATGCCGAATTACAAAAAACATATAAGAGGATAATACAAGCGATTCAATGCGGGTTGGTATATTGGGACGATGTTAATAATTGCCTTGTTCAAAAACTCATAACCCCAATTAAGTGCGGCGAATTGGAAGCGACGGAGTTCAAATATAAAAATTGCCCGACAATAGACGAGCTTCAAGCGATGAATGTAAACAATGAAATCGAAGCCTTTATCGGCATTATGTCAACAATAGTTGCCCGCCCGACACAATTAATCGGACAATTATACGGGCAAGACTTACAAATAGCAACGGGTTGTATGAGTTTTTTCGTCAATTAACGCTTATGGTTGCTACATATTACGCTGAAATTTTAATATTAAATGGTTGGGATAACTTAACAAATATTATAAATACAAGTATAGAAAATATAATATATTGGGGGCGACGGGCGAAAGAATACGCTAAACAATACAACAAAATGTCAAAAGGAGATTAACAAATGGGATTAAAAAATTTTAGTATTTTTACGATTTTTAAAGCGAAAGACGGGGTTACGCCCGTCTTTAAGCATATTATCAAAAACGGGAATACCGCCGGATTAAGTATTTCAAGAAGTATGTCAAAGGCTCGATTGTCAATTTTGGCTTTAAAATCGGCATGCGTTACAGTTACGGGTGCTATTGCGGCGGTCGGTGCTTTTGCCCCATTAAAAGCCTTTAGTGATTGGGAAAAAGGAATAACAACAGTTTATACTCTTTTAAATAAAAATGAGATTAACACTTTTGGCAAAACATTAAAAGAATTGTCAAAAGAGGGTATAAGAGCGGGGCTTGGGATTGAAGATGTAAATAAGGCTTTGTTTGATTCGGTTTCTGCTATGGGTATGTCAGAAAAAACAATAAATGTTTATAAAAAATCTTTAATACTTGCAAAAGGTGGCGTTGCAGATGTTTCTACGGCTTTGGGCGGTATGATGTCAGTAATAAATGCTTGGGGTGAAAAAACAACAAATGCGACCGAAGTCGCAAATGCCTTTTTTACGGCACAAAAAAAGGGTGTTACAACAGTTGAAGAGTTGGCTTCAAATATAGGCCAAGTCGCCCCGCTTGCAAAACAAATGGGGTTGAGCGTTGAAGAAACATTGTCAACGATTGCCGCATTAACAACAGGCGGTCTATCAACGGATATGGCGGCAACGGGTTTAAAAAATACTTTACAAGCCCTCGCAAACCCGACCGAAAACGCAAGAAAAACGCTTGAAGAGTTTGGAGTTCCTTTTGGAATTGTTGATATTAAAGCGAAAGGGCTTACTTACACTCTGCAGAAATTAATCGAAATGCAACAAAAATCCCCCAACGCTATAACAAAAGCGATTCCGAACATAAGAGCATTAACAACAGTTCTTTCATTAGACGAGGATAAAATGCAAAAAGTACATAAAACGCTTGTTGAAATTCAAGAAGATGTTAAAAATGGCACGGGCTTAAACGAAGCCTTTGAAATGATGAACTCTACGGGAGCCGCAACAATGTCGAAAGTTATGGGAGAATTACAAATTGCTTTAATCGAATTGGGGGAACTTGCCGCCCCTGTTTTACTTCCTGTTGTAAAAGGTTTCGGGGATTTAGTACATTGGTTGAATGAAATGTTGCCGAAATTAAGTAAGGTCGGAGAGTTTTTAAAAAATCATTCAATATATATTATTAGTATTGTTTCGGGAATAAGTGGAATGTTAGCATTAAAAACTTCCGTCAATGCCGTAACAACGGCTTTAAAATGGTATAATACAGTAACAATGATTGCGGGTGCTAACGGAATACAAGCCGTCACGGGATTAAAAAAATTGTGCTTTGTTTTAGGCGATTACACATCCGCATTGTGGAAGTCAATTATTGCTATAAAAACGCAAACATTGGCGTTATTGGGCAATCCTTGGACTTGGGTTGCGATTGGTATAGGTTTAGTCGTTGCTGGCGTAATTTTATTGTACAAAAATTGGGATAAAGTAACCGAAGCCGTTAAAAATTGGTACAATACCGCAAAAATAAAAGTTCTTTCATTTTGGGAAAAAATAAAAGAAGTGTTTAGTAATATAGGTAATTACATAAAAACACATTTTATAGAATTGTTGTTTTCGGCATTAAATCCTATTGGGGCAATTATAATGGGGCTTAAAAATGTTTTAAAATTGTTCGGGATTATAAAATCAGACGAAAGCATATTTAAAAACGGCTTCAAAATGGGCATTGATAGTAACAATTATGCCGCTCAACCCTATGTAAAATATGATAATATTACAGGTTCAAAAGCCCCAAGCGGTGTAATAGAAGTAAAAAACATTGTTGAAAACAAAAACAATTCTTCTATAAATTCGTCGGTTAGTCTTATGGGGGCAAACAATTTACAATTAAAACCAATATAAAGAGCGTATAATACCAATTTTGCAAGGTTTTTATATTGCATATTTGCTGATAATAAACTAAAATAATATTATCAATTTTAATTAAAAAATCTTGTTTAATGCTATTTTCGTTAAAAATAGCATTTTTTTTATAAATTATAAAAAATGACAACGCACACAATCGCCGTTAAGGGGCGTAAAAAAGAAATTACATATTAAGATACCCCTTACGCATTTTATTTAGCAAGGTTTTTATGGTGTATTGTAAAATTAAATAAAATTAATCACATTTAATTGCTAAAAATCAAACAATTATAAAATTGAACTTTTGAAAGATATTTTATTTTGAAAATTCACAAGTTGGCGATGATTCAAAAATATAAAATTGCCCCTTGCAATTTTTTCTTTTGATTCTTAAATATCCTTTTTCTTCAAGTTCTTTTATTCCGTTGTCTATACTCTCTCTGCCGTCTTTGGCATAGTTCATTAATTGTTGTTTACTATTTATGTTTTTGTTTGCTAATAAAACGGACAAAATGCCCTTTGCCTTTAAACTCAATTCTTTGTCATACAAATAAAATTTTTCATCAAAAATATAACGCCCCATTTTCTTATCCTTTTTCCATGCCGGAACTTGTTTAAATTGTCGCATAAATTCCTTGTTTTTGAAATACCCGAGGGCAATCCCCCCCCCCTTGCCCCTCGGGTAACATTTTACTTACGCAAAATGTATTGTTATTGCGTAAAACAGGCATGGGGGCTTATTTAATCAAGGCAAAAACCGACCTTAATTTGTGTATATTCGTCTATATCAATATCATTATTCCCGTTTAAAAACTTTTTAAGCAAATCGGGGGAAACATCAAACATATCTTCTAACATTTTATTAATTCGAGTTCGCAACTCATTATATTGTTTTTCTTTTTCTGATGTAATAACCATTTAACCCCCTATTACTTCAAGCCTTTTAGTAAATTCGTTTAAATCAATGCCCAAATTTTGTGCAATCATTAAAAATTCAACGCTTGATAAATTTCGTTTTTTGCCTTTTAAAAATGCTTTCATTGTTTCGGGTTCAAGCCCCAAATTTTCCGAAAGAAAATTGTAAATTTCTTCTCTTAATGCATTAAAAATTTGCGTGTTTGTTGCCATAAATACTCCTTTTTGTTGATTAGTTTATAAACAAATATTCAATACTTAACTCGGGATTTAAAAAATTGCGGATTTTTATTATTTCGTCCATATAAAAATCGATTTTTCCGTTTAATTTTTGCGATACGGATTTTTGCGTTTTTCCAAGTAAATTCGCAATATCGCTTGTTTCAATCCCGTTTTTTACCATTTCCGACACTAAATTTTTAAATTTCATTTTACCCCCTTTTAATTATCGGTATTGAAGCCGATTTTTTTATGCTCTTTTGGTTGTTCTATTAAGTTATTTAAAGCCGTAACAATAGCGGCGATATGTTTTTGTTGCTCTGAAAATTTATTGTCGCAATTCTCGATATGTAACATTAACATTTTGCGTAATTCTTCAATCTCTTTTGTTTTAGATGTTTGAGCGATTGCATATTGCCTTAATTGTATAAATGCCCTTACGACCTTTACATTAATTTCTATCGCTTTATCGCTATTAAGTATGCTCGCAAGCATTGTTACGCCGTGTTCGGTAAACACATAGGCGTTTTGATAACTATACTTTAACTTTTCGAGGTGGTCGCAATTTGCGACCACATATTGTTGTTCTTCGTCCGTAAGTTGAAACATAAAATCCTCGGGGAAGCGTTTTAAATTACGCTTTACGGCTTCGTTTAATCGCTTTGTTTGAACTCCGTATAATTCCGCCAAATCTCGGTCAATCATTACTTTTTGGTTACGGATTGTAAAAATTCTTTTTGCGATTCCGTTTATTACTTCTATGTCGTTCATCTTTTGCCCTCATAACTTAAATTGCGATTGTAAACATATCGTCCGTTGTTGTTTGTAACAATGTTTGAGTATGTTTTTGTGTTAAATGTGAATATCTTTTAACCATTTGCATTGTTTTATGACCTAAAATTGAAGCAATATCTATTAATGAAGCCCCATTCATAGCCAAATAACTTGCAGTTGTATGTCTAATATCGTGAAATCTAAAATCATTAATATTGGCAAGTTCTAAAACTTTATAAAATCTTACCCGCATATCTATTAATTTTTTGCCGCTATTGGTTGCCCATAAGTTATTATTGTTTATTTTTCTTATTTTTTGAAATTCTTTTAACTCTCGGCATACTTTTTCCGTCATAGCAACGCCCCTGTGGTCGCCGTTTTTAGTATTCATAAAATAAATTTGTTTATGTTTAAAGTCGATATTTTCCCATTTTAAATTGTAAATTTCAGAATACCTTGCCCCCGTTGACAACGCTATTAAAACAAATAAATATGTTTGCTTATTGTAGTTTTCCGTTCTTATGTCAAAATTATTACAAGCGTTTAATATTCGGTTTATTTCTTCTTTTGACAAATAGCGTTCTTTATTCGCTTTTTCAGGGTTTTTTCTGATTTTATGCATTGGGTTTTCATCTATCCAATTTAATTCATATATGGCATAACTAAATACGGAAGATAAAATCATTAAATATCGGTTTACAGTTGCGGGCGTTCTTGTCTTTCTTCCGTGTTTAGGTTTTATGCTTGGTTCGGTTTCCAATAATTCTTTACATTCCGCTAATTTTGACGGGGAAACATTGGCAAGATAAAAAGCCCCGATTTTATCTTTCCACCATAATAATTGCTTTACATATTTTTCTTGTTCGGATTTCCTTTGCGGGATTTTATAATCTATGTATTTGTCGATTAATTCATTAATTGTATGCTTACGACTTTCGGGGGTTTCTATCCTTTTCCCCCTTTTTATATCGCTTTCAATAGCCTTTGCCCAATTTTCAGCATCGGTTTTCCTGTCAAAAGTTTTATAAATTGGCTTTGCCCCTTTTATCCTTATCATAACTTGATAACTTACTTTAACTTTGCCATTTACTGTGCGTTCATACATTCTTATTGTTGCCATTGTCAGCCCTCATTTTTAATATTGTTTAAGATTTCTTTTAAATCAATTTGTAATAAATAACATAAACCTAATAAAACAGGCATTTTCAAGCGACTTTTACCGCTTAAAATAAGTTTCAATTTCCCTTGCTCTATATCCGTAAATTCGGAAATTTGAGCCAAGGTCAAATTATATTCCTTAATTTTGCCGTTAATTAGTGTTAAATAATCATTTTTAATCAATTTTAATAAATCCTGTTTCTAAAATTTTACACATTTTTTACACATTAATTTTAAAATATTGTGTAAATTTTTCAAAAAAATTATAATTGATAAAATGCTAAAAGTCAATATATATCGTGCTTAAATGATTTTAAGATTTTTGAAAGTTTTTGTAAAACACGGACTGAAAATCCCTGTGTCCTTGGTTCAATTCCGAGTTGCGGCATATTTTTTTGTATAATTACAAGTTTTATGAACTCGGAATATATTTTCACATATAATTTTAGTATCACACATAGTTTGATTATGAATAGCCATAAGTTAATGTTTTCAATATTATTTCCTAAATACCACTTTTGAGATTTGAATAATCATACCATTTTAAAATGCAAATTTAGTATCTCAAAACTACAACCCTATGAATTTTGATATTACTACATCTCACAAATAGTTTGATTATCACATATAGTTTGAGCATTGATATATAGATGTATATAAATCAGATTTATAAACATCTAAACTTCAACTTTGAAAAATTTTTAAAGTTTTATTTATGTAAATCATGTTTGTGCTACCATTAACTATATGGAAAAAGCAGATGAAAAAGTTAATATATTACAAAAAATTAACTGTAAACTGAAAAATGCTGGAATGGATTTTCATATTTACAACTATATACTTCCTGCAATTCTACCTATAGTTGGTTTGTTTATATGTTTATCTCCAAATTTTAAAATAATCAATTGGAAGAATATATATTTATCCAGCCTTTCTCAACTACTTTATTTTTCATTTTTTATATTAATTTCAAATATGGTACTCTTATATAGCAAAGATAGAAGTAGAACATGTGGGGTGCATTTAGTTGCAGCCGTTATAATTTTATTTGTATATATATGCTTTTCAATTAATTTATATAGTGAGTTTCATGTTTTTGGGTATATTGAAATTCCACTTTGGACTATTGCAGTAGGCATAATTTTATACTTAGTTATAGGAGTGTATGCTATGAATCCAGAGGCTCCATATAATGAAAATGAAATTACAACAGAGATATCTGTAAATAAAGAAAATCAAGAAAACAAAACAGATGAAGAATTAAATTAAGGGTAAAAATAATGATAGAACAATTAGTTATTGATAGTTTAATAGAAGTTGAGCAACCCATTGGTAAATACTATATCGCTAAAATTGATGCAAATGATTTACTTAAGATCTCTTGTTCTGATGAAAGAAAATTTAATGAAGAACTTGAAGAATACTTAGGCACACAGAGAGAATTGAACAAAAGTAAAATAAATAGTATAAAAGAATATATAAAAACTTCTGACGCAACATTCCCAAACACAATTATTGGAACGTTAGTTGGAGATAACTACTCAGTAATAATAGAAAATGACAAAATAAAAAGAATAATAGTTAATATCGATACTGAAAATGAGTATGAACGTCCTTTTCGCATTATTGATGGACAACACCGTTTATATTCTTTTAAAGATGAGAACATTGAGAAATTTGATTTGTTAGTCGCAATTTTTGTAGATGCAAGTATTAATGATCAGGCATATATTTTCTCAGTTATAAATACGACACAAACAAAACTTAATCCTTCATTATTGCAAGACCTAACAGCATTATCAAAGGTCACAACACCAGAACAGGTTGTAAATGCTATAACAAGAAAATTTAATAATGAAGAGGGACCTTTATATAAGAAAATTAAAATGTTAGGGAAAAAAGATAAAACATCCCCAGAAGGAATAATTTCACAATATACTTTTAGTAAGCCTATTATTAATTATATATATAATCCAAAAGATGCAAAAAAAATAAGAGAATCTCTTATACGAAATGGTAATAATAGAAAAGACTTATCAAATAATCTGTATAAAAACAAGATATTTTGGAAATATTATAATAATATTGAGCAAAAACAAATATATTTAATGTTATTAGCTTATTTTACTTCTATGAGTGAAATTTTCAAAAACGAATGGGGGAATGAAAAATACATTTTATGCAAAACTACAGGCTATACTGCTTTTATGAATTTGTTTAGTGATTTTTATTGTCTAGCAAAAGGGAATCTCGATTTTTTAACTGATAAAAATTATTATCGTCCTATTTTTAGCACTATAAAAGAAAAAATTGACTTTTCTGAAGATGCATTTAGACTTGGTGAAATGGGAGCAAGAAATTTGTATAATACTTTAAAAGAAATTTTTGAAAATAATAGATAATAATATTTTATCTAAGTAATTTTATAATTCCATCTTCCAAATCGTGAATATTATAAACTGTATCCAAAACATCAAAAGTTTCTTCAAGATTGTGTCTTGCGCTGTTCCAACCACAGCCGTCTGTGAACCATATAAATGTTACACCATTGATTGTAGCGACTTCTTGTGCCAATGTTTTGTAGCTTCTTGCGGTTTCATTAAGTTTTGAACCGCCACTTGAATAAAAGTTCGTTTCAATTACATAAATCTGTTTATCCGTTTTTATAACAAAATCAAAGCGTTTTTCCATTTTGCCCTGATTAGAAATTGCAGAGAGGTTTATACCCCATTTTTGCTCAATTTCGTGGATATACATTTCTTTAAAATAGTTTTTATTCTTGATAAATCCTGCTTTTTGAATATAACCTTCAACAAGATTTTCCATCAAATGTCCACCACGATTTTTTCTGCCGTTAGAATCGAGTCCCGTTTCAACGCCGGTTGCATAATCTACCAAATTGCTTACAATATGGTTTTCAAGCAGGTCAAATAATTTTGTTTTACGCATAAACATTTTGTATTCTTCAATACTGTAATTACACTTGTTGAAAGAAAAATTATATTCGCCCTCTGCATCAGTAACAGAGATTTCTTTTGCCCTTACTGCCAAAAGCAACGGAATACATTTTAAGGTTTCAGGGTATTTAGTAATAACATTTTCAAATTCTTTTTCAATATTTTTAGAACCAACTAAGGTGTTCAAAATATTTAATTCTACCTTGATACTATCAACATTACTATTTACTTTGTCAAAATCTACATAGTAGCAATAGTCTGAAATACAAGGTCTAAAAGTCGATAGCCATTCCTTAAAATCTCTTTTCATTAATAGTTCCTCACCAAAACTTCCGTAATTTTGCCCCTGCCGTCTGCGTTCGCATTTATCTGACGAGATGCAAATACTTTCTTTATATTGTAATTTTCATATAATTCATTGACTAATTTTGTATCAGAGTTTGATAGCAAGAACTTTACTCCAATAGAGTCTAATTCATTACAAACATCTCTAAGTTTGAATTGCATATCCATATCAAAACCGTCTTTTGTATATGAGGTGAAACTTGAAGTTTCACTCAAAGGGACATACGGCGGATCAAAATACACAAAGTCACCTTTTTTAACTTTTTTCAATATTTTTGAAAAATCTGCGTGTTTAATTTCAGTTTTCTGTAATAAGTTTGAACAATTTATCAAATTGTTTTTATCCAGAATTCTTGGATTTTTGTAATGTCCAAAAGGAACATTAAATTCGCCTTTTGAGTTTACTCGGTACATTCCGTTAAAACAAGTTCTGTTCAGATATATAAAACGGCTTGCCTTTTGAATATTAGACCAATTTTTATATTCTTCCGTACGGTCAATGTTTCTGATTTCCATAAAATACTCTTTGGAAATATCGTGTTTTTGCAAGTCTGCAACAAGTTCATCAACATTATCTCTTACGACTTGATAAAGGTTAATTAATTCTTCATTCATATCGGAAATATATGCATTTTCGGGTTGAAGCTCAAAGAATAACGCACCACCGCCGATAAAAGGTTCAAAATATCTGTTGTAGTTTTCCGGCATGATCGGATATGTTTCCTCTTTGAGTTTTTCTAAAACTACTGCCATTCAAGTTCCTTATCTACAAATTCTTGTTCAAACCTTTTAATAGAAAGGTCTAAATATTCTTTCTCCAAGTCTATACCGATAAATTTTCGTCCTAACTTTAATGCCATTATACCAGTTGTTGAACTGCCTGTAAACGGATCAAGAATCAAATCGCCTTTATTTGTTGAGGCAAGGATTATTCGCCTTAACAATTCTAAAGGTTTCTGTGTTGGGTGTTTGCCGAAAGTTTTTTCGTAAGATTTAGGGGTATCAATTTGCCAAACAGAACGCATTTGCTTGTTTGGTTTCTTGATTGCATCATCGCCCCAATCACCATTTTTCATAATATCATAATTGAAAGTATGCTTGCCTTTTGGCTCTTTTCTTGCCCAAAGTAAAGTTTCATGGCTTGCAGTAAAGTATCTACAACTCATATTTGGCGAAGCATTTGGTTTAAACCAACAAATATCATTTAATATTTTAAAGCCGGATTTTTGCAAAGCAAATCCGCAGGCATAGATTGAATGATAAGTTCCCGAAATCCAAATTGTTCCATTAGGTTTCAGCACTCTGCGACATGCGTTAATCCATTTTTGGTGAAATGCAAAATCTTCGTCTAACCCTTTGCTTTCATCCCATTTCCCTTTATTAACACAGACAACTTTACCAGCTTTGCAGCTTATTCCACCATTAGACAACATATAAGGAGGATCGGCAAAAATCATATCAATGGATTCAGGAGTTGCTTTATTTAGCAACTCAATGCAATCCCCTAAAAATAACTGTACATCCTCTTTTTGATAATACCGTTGCATAAGTTGATTATACTATAAACACGCACACCTGATTTGTAACATTTCTTCGTAAACTTGTTTAAAATTTTGAACGAAAAATCAAGGGGGTCCGGCTCTTGATTTTTTGCAAAATTTGCCTCTATTGTAGTGAGTATTTGGCATACATCGTTTTTAAATAAGAGTGTAGGTTGGGCATACTTGCCCAACAATTAATTTAAAGGAGTAAATAAAATGCAAGTACAAAAAATAACATTTAATTCCTTTATACTACCGATGATATTTACATCAGTATTGTATTTTATTTTACCATAAATACCCTTTAAACTATGTTTTTGGTAAAATTTACATGCGGAGGATGTTATGATTGATTGTTTATCAAATCCGGCTTGGATTAACCCACAAATTGATTGTTTACTATTTTTACAGAACTATAGAACAGGTGTCTTAGAACATTTTGATAAATTATTTTTATCAATAACAATTTTCGGTGAGTTTTGGCTCCCAACTCTGATATGCGCTATTACATACTGGTGTATTGATTTTAGAGCAGGCATTTATTTATGCACACTTGAAGGGTTAAACATATTTCTGGCACATTTTTTCAAAATGATAGCCTGTGTTTACAGACCGTGGGTATTAGACAGTCGAGTTCACCCCTCAGAGCTTGCAATCCCGTTTGCGAAAGGATATTCCTGCCCCAGCGGACACTCAGCAATGAGCTCTTCTGTTTTAGGCGGTGTTGCTTTTTTAATAAGAAAACATAAAATTCTATGCACGTTATTAATTTTAACCATACTGCTTGTAGGTTTTTCAAGACTATGG
>CACYKP010000014.1 GCA_902775025.1 uncultured bacterium
CGTTATTGTGAAAGCGGAGATATTTTGATTAATGAAATTGAGCTTCCGCATCTTGAATGTGGCGATATAATCTGTGTTTACAACACAGGAGCATACAATTATTCTATGGCTTCTAATTATAATCGTGTAGAAAAACCCGCTATGGTACTTGTAAATAATTCACAATCTGATATGATAATAAATAGAGAGAGTCTGGATGATTTAATCTCTCACGATTGTATCCCTGATAGGTTGAGAAAATAATGATAGAAACAATTTTAGCAATAATTCAAGAGATTGTAAGACCGCTAAAGTGGTCTCTTACTTGGGTTAACGTTTTTGAAATTGTTATTATCGCGACAGTTCTATTTCTTTTTTACAGAAAATTTATCAAAAACACGCAGTCAGAAAAACTCGTTAAGGGTATTTTTATCCTTATTTTTATGTGGATAATGAGCGAAGTACTCATCTTAATTAACTTAAGAATTTTAGGTTTATTCCTAAAAGGGCTTGTTACTGTTATATCATTAAGTTTAATAGTTATATTCCAACCGGAACTAAGAAGATTTTTGGGATACTTAGGACAACCGGGATTTATCGGAAGAGTCCTGTTTTCTAAAGAGAATCACGGTACTATAGAAGATGAAAAAGTTGATATTATAAAAGAAATTATAGAAGCTGTTAAATACCTGACAAAAACTAAAACAGGTGCATTAATAGTTTTTAAAAAGGGAATTGACAGCGGTTCTTTCCATGATGTAGGAACAAAAATTGACGCAATTATATCCGCAGAGTTAATTCTAACAATTTTTCACCCCAATACACCGCTTCATGACGGTGCAATGGTTATAGACGGAAATAAAATTCAATCAGCAGGTGTTTTGCTTCCTCTAACAGAAGATCCCAAACTCAGTTGGAAATATGGTACTCGGCACAGAGCCGCAATTGGAATGTCAGAAGTTTCTGATGCAGCTTGCCTTGTAGTTTCTGAAGAAACAGGTGATGTTTCTATTTCTATGGATGGATTACTTAAAAAATATGATGATTTAAAAACACTAAAAGAAGATTTAGAATCAATTTTAGGTATTAAAAAAACTACAGAAGAAGTCAGTACCAAACATAAAAACTTTATAGAAAACCTATTCAAAAAATAGTAAAGATTTTTCAGAAAAATTTTAGGCTAAAGCCTTTAATATAAAACGGGAGAAGAGAATGTTTTTCCATAAGAAAAAAATAGAGCCGAAAAAGAAAACCAAAGCAGAACTTGCAAAAGAGTACATTACAAGAGCATTATTTATTACTCTTGGTGCTTTTATTACAGCGGCAGCTTTAGAGACCTTCTTGCTCCCGAATAACATTATTGACGGCGGAGTAATCGGCATTTCAATGATGGTTCACTATATTACAAAATGGAATTTGGGTTTACTTATTTTCTGCATTAATATTCCGTTTATACTGCTTGCTATAAAAAAATTAGGAGTAAAATTTATACTCCAAACCCTTTTTGCTACTGGTATGCTTGCTATTGCAACAAACGTATTTCATGGTTTTCACGTTACGGAAGAATCAATTTTATCAGCAATTTTTGGCGGTATAATTCTAGGATTCGGAGTTGGTTTAATCCTTAGAAATAATGCATCTTTAGACGGAACGGAAATGCTCTCTATTACAATTTCTAAAAAGCTTAGATTTTTATCTGTTGGTGAATTATTAATGATTATAAATCTTTTTATATATACCGGTGCAGGATTTTTATTAGGCTGGGATAGAGCATTGTACTCAATTCTAACCTATTATATAGCTTCAAAAGTAATTGATGCGGTTTTAGAGGGCTTAGATAAATCAAAATCTGTACGAATTGTATCCGAGCATTACCGTGAGATTGGTGATGCAATTATGAAAGAACTTGATACCAGTGTTACTTATATGAGAACAATGGGCGGATATTCAAGACAAGAAAAAATTCTTACTTATTGCGTTGTAAATAAGTTTGAAATGCCAAAACTAAAAGATGTTGTACACTCACTTGACCCTAAAGCATTCATCGTAACAGAAGATGTGCATGAGGTTGAAGGGGTTCGAGTTAAGCGTAAATCTCACTAATTTGATTTTTTGTGATAACCTTGAACTTTATTTTACTTATTGTTATCATGTGGGCAAAAGGAGTGTGTGTATGAGAATTAATCCTGTGAATATTAATTATGCAAAACCAAAAACAAATAATGTACGGTTTCAAGGTAAACATTCATGCGCTAAATGGGGAGCTGCGTTGTTTGGCGGAGCAGCAACTTTAGGCGCAATTGGGGGTTCACTTATTATGACGGGCGGACTTTCTGCAATACCATTATTAGCGGCATACGTTGGTATTGGAGCAGGTTCCGGTGCATTAATCGGACATTCAATTGACAAAAAAAGCAGAGAATTTGGCAAAAAAGCATAGTATTAGGTCAGATAAACCCCTAATAATTGATTTACTAAGTTAAACAACTTAATCCTAAAATTAGTATTTATTTACTTTACACCAATAGTTAAAAAAATATAAACATTATCCTTATTTCTCATTTGATGTCATATAATTATCATATATAATGTTAAATAGGGAGAAAATTATGGAAAATCCGTTCAAAAAAGCAGTAAAAGACGAAGATAAAACAAAAGAGATTGAAACAGATATAGAAGAAAATCTTGCATCACAAGAAAATTCTAAAGAAAATTCAGATGGTGAAAATCAAAAATCAGACATTGAAGATGCTGAACAAACAGACGATGATATAATCGTTTCAGCGAGTGATGTTAATCCGCTTCAAGAAAAGTATGATACATTGAATAATCAGTATATAAGACTTGCGGCAGATTTTGAAAACTTTAGAAAACGCACAGAGCAAGAGCGAGAAGCTTTACTTAAGTACGGTGCCGAAAGTACATTAAAGAAAATGCTGGAGGTGCTTGATAACTTTGAAAGAGGTCTAAAAGCTATAGAAACAGTCGAGGATTGCGATAAAGTTAAAGAATGTTATAATCTTGCATATAAAAACTTTACTGATGTTTTAAGTAAAGCAGGACTTGAAACAATAAAAGCAGAAGGCGAGGTTTTTGATCCTAACTTCCACGAAGCTGTTATGCAAACACCAACGACTGATAAACCTGAAAATACGATTATAGCCGAACTCCAGAAGGGATATAAATTAGGGGATAAAGTTTTAAGACCAACTCTGGTAAATGTTGCAACTGAAGGGTAGATACAAAGAATTGAAAATTAGAAAGAAGAAAAGTAGGTCGGGTGAAACATAGCAACAAATGACTTAAAACTAAAAACTAAGGAAAATTGAATAGCAATGAGTGATTATTATGAAATATTAGGCGTAGATAAGAACGCAACAAAAGATGAAATAAAGAGTGCTTTTAGAAAGATGGCAAGAAAATGGCATCCGGATGTTAATAAAGCACCTGAAGCCGAAGCAAAATTTAAAGAGCTTGGTAAAGCTTATGAAACTTTAATGGATGATGAAAAGCGTGCAACTTACGACAGGTTTGGTGAAGACGGGCTTCGTGATGCCGGATTTAATACTCAAGGCCCGTTTGCCAGCGGATTTGGTGATTTGGAGGAAGTATTTAATTCATTCTTTGGCGGCGGTTTTGGCAGCGGTTTTGGATTCGGCGGTTCAAGACAAAGAGACCCGAACGCTCCTCAAAGAGGTGATGATTTAAGACTTGATATAAGCTTAGAGTTTGAAGAAGCTGTTTTCGGTTTAACTAAAGAAGTTAAGATAGACCATCTTGAAGAATGTCCTACTTGTAAAGGAACAGGCGCAAAAGCGGGAGCTAAACCAGAAACTTGTAAGCAATGCGGTGGTCAGGGAAGAATTCAGCAGACAACGAGAACCGTTCTTGGGCATTTTACACAGATTGTAACTTGTCCTCATTGTCACGGAAAAGGTACTGTTATTTCTAACCCTTGTCCTGATTGCCACGGTGAAGGCAGAAAAAATGTGGAGAAAAAAGTTGAAATAAAGATTCCGGCAGGCGTTGATAACGGTTCAAAAATGCGTTTATCTCACGAAGGTGATGCAGGCATTAATGGCGGAGTTGCCGGAGATTTATACATTGTAATTCATGTAAATCCATCACCATATTATCAGCGTGACGGAATTAATGTATTAACAAAATTAGACATAACTCCTGCGCAAGCAGTTTTAGGAGATATGGTTAAAATAAAAACTTTAGACGGAGAGCAGAATGTTACAATTCCTGCAGGTTCGCAGCACGGAAGCGTTGTAAAAATTAAAGGAGCCGGCATCCCAAGTATATCCAAACCATCTATGCGGGGCGATCATCTTGTCGTTCTTTCGGTTCAAATCCCGACAAGAATATCAAATGATGAAAGAGTTTTGTACTCAAAGCTGCTGGAGCTTCAATCAGGACAAAAAACTAACCTATCTGCTAAAGAACGTATTAAAGGTATGTTTAAATAACAAAATTTGTGGTAAAATAAAATGGCAAGCTAACCCTGTGGAGAGAAAATGCGCAAATTATTGTTATTAATAGGAATTATTATAATCTCGATGTCCGGTGCATTTGCAGCAAAAATTCCTGATGATGTAAGAACTTATATCGAACAAAATATTCCTAAAGCAGATATAAGATTTGATGGTGTGATAATTTTTCCTGATAATACAATATATTTGCCTTTGTATCCATCCTTATTTTCGGATATTAAGAGCTTATCAATAAAAGAAACTTATCCTGCTGGATTAACTATTCACCAAAGACCTGATATTATAATTTTTAATAATGATTTTGTATTAATGAGAGTATTAACAGACGGAGAGGGACATCGTACCGTTTTACATCAAACAAACCCTCCTCTTCAAGTCAGAACAGGACTTCTCCCTCAGGATATGCTTGTACCAAGCGGCTTGATTATTCCTGAAAATATAAAAGGAATAATAGGCAATCTTAAAATAGATACTAAAAGTGAGGACTTAATAAGAGTTAACAATGATGAGTCTTTCGAAGAATTTCTGAAAAATACAGAGCCAGCAACACCGCAAGCAATGATTCAAGAGTTAGCAAATAAGGTTATTTTTGTAACAACAAATTATTCGAAAAATATTCAAGTTGTTGAACCTGCACACGCTTCACCAAGCTATTCGCTTGCACAAAAATCTATTCCTATTGATGTAAAAGCCGTACAAGACGGAAAATTTTTGTTAGTTACCGCATACGACAGACCTTTTATTGATATTGTATCTGTTGCTGATTCAAGATTTATTAAGCAGATATCTTTAGGCACTAATCCTGAACAAATCTTAATTGACTCGGAAAATAACAAAGCTTATGTTACTGCACCGTCTTCATCAACTATATTCGTTATAGATTTAAAAACAATGTCATTATGCCAAAAAATTAAAATTAACGGATATTGTGAACACATTTTATTGAGCGAAGGCAAGTTATTCTATGTTGATAAGCTTCATAATGAATTATGGGCAATAGAGCTTCAAAAAAATTATGAATTAAGAGATATTGGTAAATTTCCAAATGTTTCTGCAATAGCTTATTCTAATAATAAATTATTTGTAGCCAGCAGAACTAAAAGCCGTATTGCGGTTATTGATTATGATACGCTTGGCTTAGTTAACGAATTTACCACAGTAAGCAAACCGATATCAATGCTTTTATACGGAAATATATTATATGTTTTAGGGGCGCAAACAAACGAATTACAGGTTCTTGATACTGTTTCAAATTCTGTTATTAAAAATATTTCGCTTGGGACAGGCGGGTATTCTTCCGGTCTAAAGCAGGTTGAAGGTACAAACTTTGCTGTAATAACTGACCTAAAAAACAACTACTATTCTATTTTAGATATTCCAAGCGGAACAATATTAAAAACTTATGAGCTTAATATTCCGATAAAAGATGTAATTATAGCTGACAAAGTAAGGCTTTTTGAATAGGGGTAAATGTACAAGTGTTTGGTTGATTAACTAAGTACTGTTAAATGATTGGGATAAATTTTGTATGGATATTATACTGGACGAAACAACAAATAATGTAATGGCAAGTTTGGAAGAAACTCAAAAACAATTCTGGAATATCGCAAGAGAAACCGGTGTTATGCTTAATATGTTCATAAAAATGATGGACGTAAAAAATGCAATAGAGATAGGAACTTCTAACGGATATTCAGGTTTATGGCTTTCAAAAGCATTGAAACAAACCGGAGGACATCTTACAACTATAGAATTTTATGAAAAACGTCAAAGTGTAGCGATAGAAAATTTTAAAACTTGCGGGGTAGATGACATTATTACTCCAATTCAGGGCTCAGCTATTATGATTTTGGAAAACTTACCTGAAGATGCAAAATTTGATTTTGTGTTTATTGATGCAAATAAGAGAGAGTACATAAAATATTTTAATATATTAAAACCGCATTTAACTGAAAAATGTTTAATAACAGCAGATAATATAACTTCCCATGCTGAAAAAGTTAAGGATTTTGTTGATGCAATTGATGCTGATGATGAATTTCAATATGAGATTTTAGACCTTCCTGCGGGGTTGCTTGTTGCATACAGAGGATAAGAATAAGTTTCGTAACATTTTGTAACATATTTCTTGTTCAAAAAGCAATTTTTAAGAATAAAAATCATTTATATAAGTAAGGGATATTATTTTGAGGATAAAAACATGTCTTATATAAATGGTTTGGGTAAAAATCATGCAGCAGAGTATAAAGAATTTGGTGAAAAAATTCTTGCTGAGAATAAAGAGATATTGAAAAAAGCAGGTGTTACCCCGCCTTTATTTAATAATGACTTAGAACAAGATAATGCTGGTTTGGTTTTTGAAAGAACGCAAGTATTATCTGAAGATGTTGACGACGATGATGACGACGATGACGAAAAAAAGAAAAAAAGCAGTTATAAACCATCTTCTATTTCGAAGAATTCTACTTTGACTGATGTCAGATCTTCTGCAGGTATGAAGAATACAGTGTATAAAAATAGTATTAAATCAAGCAATATGGTTGATAAAGGCTCTGATGACCCATCCCCCAGCTTGGATGAATTTAATGATTCATTAGAAACATCAAACGGCTCTAATGATAATGACGACTTGGCAGATTTTATGTCTAGAGAATATGAGAAAGGCTTACACTTAAATGGCGGCGGATATGCATATTACGAAAAAAACAATGAAAGCACAAATACATCTTTTGTCGCAAATGTTACAGGTTCTTATACGACAAAGAATGGAAATTTTTCATTAAGCTATGGCGGTTCTTTCGAGTATGCAGTTAATAATGATAATATAATACCGGAAATTGAGTCTGCATCAGCTAATAAGCCATCTACAGACAGTACCCAAACAAAAACAAGAGCAGAAGATTCTGCTCAAACACCATCTCAGCCGGCTGACAATAATACAAATAAATCAGATGATAAAAGCGGTAATGCGATTTTAATGGCAAAATACAAAGACAAAAATTTAACTTATGCAGCCGGCGGAACAGCAAACATTTACGATAATAATACAAGGCTATATAATATTTATGCAGGCGTAATGCATAATTCTACAGGTATAGCAGCTACATTAAGAAGAAAAATAGAGGTTTCTTTTGATGCAAATGGAAAACTTGTTGATAATCAAACAGATGTAAAACTGCATCTTTTGAAACCTAAAAAAGCAGCAACTCCTACAGATGTAGCCCCTGAACTTCCAACTCCTGATGAAACAAAAGAGCATGAAAGTCTTGTAAATACTGATAAACAAGAGGTAGAAGAAATTGCAGGAACAGGACAAGGTGCATACGGCTTTGGTTTAAATCTTAAATTGGCAACCGCTCAACAGGCAGATGAATATGGTGTGGAAGTAAAAAACACTTCTTTAATTACAAAAAAGACAGATGATAAAAATGTTGTTACTCTAACTCCGTATGCAGGTCTTTATGATTATCATCCAAACACTAATGAAGGAATTAAAGTTCGCACAGGTGTAATGGCAACCTTGGACAGCCAAATTAATAATGATTTAAGTATTTCATCACAAGCTATCATTGATAATAAACGTATAATGCAAGGTGGCTACAAACCTTCAAATACATTTATGGCAGTATTAGATACAGCTGTTAATTATAAAAAACTTTCCGTAGTAGCATCTACAGGTTATATTAATTCTAATTCCGAGGTAAAGTATTCATTTATAAACGGAGGTATTAAATATACGATGAAGAACTCAGAACTATCAGGAGAAGTTGGATGGCAGGAATATGGTTTGAAGGGCGACGAAAATAAAATTTTTCATGCCGGATTAAGATATGCCGTTAATTTTTAACAAAAATAAATTAGACCAATTCTTCAAATGTGCTTTTTAAATATGTAGCATCAGAATTTTTATATGTTTCAACTGATTTTCCGGAGTTTGAAATTATTAACTTTCCGTTGTTATCTTCTTCAAATTTTGTATTAGCTTTTAATTCTTGGGTTACTGCATTTTTATTGCAATAATCCATATATTCATTATAAGAAACTTTTTTATTTTGATTTGTGTCATTTGAGATATTGTATCTATTATTGGTATGATTTGTTTGTGCAGAATTGGGTTCTGCTTGTTTTAAATTGGGATGGACATTTGGTATTAATTTTGAAATATAGTCTATTGTCTCGTTTTCAGCCTTCATTGTACGATATGAGGCTGCGAGTTTTGACATCTTAACCATTTCCCTTGTACTTATGCCTTTTGATTTGCAATAATCTTTGTATTCATCAAGAGTAACAGTGCCATCACCGTCAGTATCCATTTCAGACATGTACATCGGTTCACCCTTTTTTGCATATTCGGCAGTTTGTGTTGGCACATTACTGCCTTTACCGGCTTGAACTCCTTTTGTTTCACTTATTAATAAAGATTGAATATCAAGTGAATTATTTGAAATGGTGCTTACATCCATAACACATCTCCCAAGGGCATAAGTTGTATATACTAAGTATAACTCTTTTTTTATTTTCTACAACCCTTTTTGTTAACTAATATTACAATATAAAAAATCGGTTTGGACAATTTGTCCAAACCGCCTGATTTTCTTTATCAATCTAAAACTTTTTCATCTATCTTCTAGTCCCGCTTTGAGGCAGACAAACAAGCCTTGTAATTATCTTGTAGAGCCGTTCAAGCAGCCGACCATATATGAAAAGTTTTTTCGCCCAAAAAAGGAAGAACCCTTCCTTACGCATTTACCAATGTCTTACGTGGGCAAGCGATTGCAGCTTGAGCAGCTGCAAGTTTAGCTTACGGAATACGGAATGGTGAGCAAGAGATTGACAATGTTATCATATAGTGATAATATGATAATATGATTAAATCTTTTAAAGATAAAGAAACGGCAAATATTTTTGATGGCAAACATTCAAAAAAATATTCCGCTATTGAAAATATAGCAAAGAGAAAACTTGATATGATACACTTTGCTTTTGCGGAACAAGATTTAATTGTACCACCTGCTAACAGATTTGAACATTTGAAAGGTGATTTAAAAGGGTATTGTTCAATAAGAATTAATGACCAATACCGAATAATATTCAAATTTAAAGACGGACAAGCAACAGAAGTACAAATAACTGACTATCACAAGTAAGGAGAATAAAATGAACAGACCATATACACATCCCGGTGAAATATTATTAGAAGAATTTGTAAAACCGTACGGACTTACACAAAAACAATTATGTGAAAAATTAAACGTAGGTATAAAAACAATAAGCGAAATATACAACAAAAAACGTGGTATAAGCCCTGTTATGGCTCTTAAACTTGCAAATCTTTTCGGCACTACACCTGAATTTTGGTTAAATGCACAATGCTATTATGACTTGCATGTAGCTTATGAAAAAGAAAAAGAAAATATAGACAAGATTCAAAAAATTGCTTAGCAGTTGGGGGTAAATTTTTGGAGTACAAAGATAATGTTGAACTGTTTTTGTTAGTTTAAAACCTGACTGTGATAATCAGTCATTCAGGGGTAAATATAGAACACATTTATCGCGTATTGGTACGTTAATCCGTCATTCAGGGGTAAATACAGAAGACATTTATCGCGTATTGGTACGTTAATCCGTCATTCAGAGCCACTACATCAATTTGGGTGGCGATGAATCGCCATAACTTATGTCAACATACAGTTTTTGTCAGGTAAAACCAGACCTACATAACTTTACCAAGCCGACAATTGTATTAAAAGTTTTTGTTGGGTTAGTAAACCCAACCTACTTTGAAAAATTAAAAATGTTTAACAAACAAACATAAAAAGGCGGTTTTGGGAATTGTCCCAAAACCGCCTGATTTCTTTATTAATCTAAAACCTTTTCATCTATCTTCTAGTCCCGCTTTGAGGCGAACAAACAAGCCTTGTAATTATCTTGTAGAGCCGTTCAAGCAGCCGACCATATATGAAAAGTTTTTTCGCTTCCTTTTTTCCCAAAAAGGAAGAACCCTTCCTTACGCATTTACCAATGTCTTACGTGGGCAAGCGATTGCTGCTTGAGCGGCTGCAAGTTTAGCTTGCGGAATACGGAATGGTGAGCAAGAAACGTAGTTAAGTCCGATTTTGTGAGCGTACTTAACTGAATCAGGATCTCCGCCGTGTTCACCGCAGATACCGCCAACAAGTGAGCTGTTTACTGCTTTACCTTCGTTAATTGACATTTCGATTAATCTTCCTACACCTTTTTGGTCTAGTGTAATGAATGGGTTAGAAGGAAGAATCTTTTGTTCAACGTAGTTCTTTAAGAACTTACCTTCTGCGTCATCACGAGAGTAACCGAATGTCATTTGGGTAAGGTCGTTTGTACCATAAGAGAAGAATTCAGCTTCTGTAGCAACTTCATCTGCAGTTAATGCTGCACGAGGAATTTCAATCATAGTACCGAATTTGTAATCAACTCTTATGCCTTTTTCGTTCATAACTTGTTCAGCAACTGCAACTAATGTAGCTTTAGCAGTCTTAAGTTCGTTGATGTGACCGATAAGAGGAATCATAATCCAAGGTTGGATTTTAGCACCTTCTTTAGCTAAATCACAGCATGCTTCAAAGATTGCTCTAACTTGCATTTCGTTGATTTCAGGATAAGTTAAACCTAAACGGCAGCCTCTTAAGCCCATCATCGGGTTAGATTCTGACAAGTTTTCAACGATTTCCAACATTTTTTCGTCTTCGCTGTAGTCTTGATTCAAAGCACGTTTTGTAGCAACTTTTTCAATCAATTCTATCTTAGAAGGCAAGAATTCATGCAATGGCGGGTCTAACAAACGAACTGTTAAAGGTTTGTCTCCTAGAGCCTTAAACATTGAGTAGAAATCTGCATATTGCATCGGAAGAAGATGAGAAAGAGCTTCTTTTCTTGCTTCGGTAGTTGATGCAATAATCATCTTTTGTACCCAAGGAAGTCTATCCGGATCCATAAACATGTGTTCTGTACGGCAAAGACCGACACCTTCAGCGCCAAACTTCTTAGCGTTTTCAATATCTTTAGGAGTATCAGCGTTAGCTTCAACGTGAAGTTCTTTGATTTCATCAACCCATGAGAAGAATGTTTCAAAATCTTCATCAAGTCCTGCTTGAACAAGCTCAATAGCACCTTCCATAACTTCACCGGTACCACCATCTAACGATATAATATCATCTTTGTGGAATACAGTTCCGTCTGAACAAGTGATTGTTTCTTTTGCAAGGTCAATGATTAAATCTTCGCAACCGCTTACACATGGTTTACCCATACCTTTCGCAACAACTGCTGCGTGAGAAGTAGCACCGCCTCTAAGTGTTAAAACACCTTGAGAAACAGCCATACCGTGAATATCATCAGGACAAGTTTCTATACGAACTAAGATAACTTTTTCTCCTGCTTCACCACGACGAGCAGCTTCTTCTGTATCAAATACAATCTTACCTACTGCAGCACCCGGAGATGCGTTAACACCTTTAGAAACTTTATGTGAGTGTTTAACTTTATCAGGGTTGAAGCATGGTAACAATACTTGGTAAACTGAATATGGATCAACTTGGTTGATAGCTTCTTCTTTTGTAATGATACCTTCATTGTACATATCAACGGCAATCTTGATAGCAGCTTTAGCTGTTCTCTTACCGTTACGAGTTTGAAGAATCCACAATTTACCTCTTTCAACGGTAAACTCCATATCCTGAACGTCATGGTAGCCTTTTTCTAATTGTTTAGCGATTTCTACATATTGTTTGTAGATATCAGGCATGTCTGTTTCAAGTTCAGCAATTTGTTTAGGAGTTCTGATACCTGCAACAACGTCTTCACCTTGAGCGTTAACAAGGTATTCGCCGTAGAATTTATTTTCACCTGTAGCAGGGTTACGAGTGAATGAAACACCTGTAGCACAATCGTTACCCATGTTACCGAATACCATTGTTTGTACGTTAACAGCAGTACCGAAATTGTGGTCGATTTTGTTCATGTTTCTGTAAGCAACTGCTCTAGGAATATTCCAAGAACGGAATACAGCTTCAATAGCTTCTTGAAGTTGTACATAAGGATCCTGCGGGAATTCTTTTCCTGTAACTTCTTTGATTTTTGCTTTGTAAATAGGAATCAAAGACTTCCAGCCTTCAGCTGAGATTTCTGTATCAGAAGTTACACCTTCACGAGCTTTAACTTTTTCAACTTCTGATTCAAAGTAAAGTTGTCTGTCCATTTCCCAAGCAACAGAACCGAACATTGTTAAAAATCTTCTATATGAATCATAGCAGAAGCGCGGGTTGTTGGTTAATTTAACCATAGCCTCCACTGTTTCATCATTCAAACCTAAGTTTAATATAGTTTCCATCATACCGGGCATAGAAACTCTTGCACCAGAACGAACAGAAACAAGCAGCGGATTAGATAAATCACCGAATTTTTTTCCTGCTTGTTCTTCAACAGTTTTAAGAGCGAATTTAACTTCGTCCATTAAACCTGCAGGCATTTTGTTGCCGTGGTTGATGTAATCCATACAAGTTTCAGTTGTGATGGTAAGTCCCGGAGGAACAGGAAGACCAAGATTAGTCATTTCTGCAAGGTTAGCACCTTTACCGCCGAGGAGCGCACGCATATCTGCGTTACCTTCTTTGAATAGCCATACTCTTTTTTCAGCCATTGTTTTCTCCTTCTTTTATTTTGTTGGGGTGAAACCCCAACCTACATTAATTTTACTTTCTTCGGGATTGCCCCCCTAACTCCTACCCTCTGTTGTCAGATGAGGTGGAATGTTTTTGATTTGTGCAGGGTGCAATTTTTTGCACCAATTACAATAAAAAGCATAACATGAACATTTTTACATGTAAAATGCCAAAACTATTTGATTACTTATATTTACCGTGTTTATTAACTTTTGTTACAAAAATAATATATTTAGTTAATTTGTAAGGTGTACATGTGCTATGCAGATACAATTAGCATAAAATAATGAAAATATTATGTTTATTTTTTAAGAACAGACAAACCTTTTTCCATAATATATCTTTCAACTAGTCGTTGTTTTGTAATAGGCAGCTTGTTCAATGTATAATTCATAAATTCTTTGGCAGTAAAAGGTAATGCAGCCATAACTGACACAATTATACTATCGATATAAGGCCATGGATTAGGAACAAGCCCTTTACCGGGTAAATCTTCTTTATATCTGCTATTTTCATTTTTTACTTTTTCTATTTGTTCTTTTGTTTCATCTGCAAATGGGTAATATTCATATATTGTTTCTGAAATATTATATTCAGACTCGGTACGATCATTGTTAATCGTTTTTCCCCAAAGACCTTTGAAACCGGTATTTGTGATTTGTTGCTTAGCTATGTTGATTGGTAAAATTTTCATACACACACTCCTTTTAGTTAATAATATCCCTTAACATCCTAAAACACAACAAAAAATTAATAAAATTTAACTTTTTGTAACAAAGATATTAATAATTAGTCAATTTCCACTATTCACATGTTTTATATAGGCATAATTCATTAGAAGTGTAGTGCAAGTTGAAAGGAGCAATATAAATGGCAACGATTCCTCTGATAGGTTACAATGAGCTTTTAGCTCAAGCAAAAGGTTTATTTTCTGCTGCCGCACAAGGCAATGTAGAAGGAGTCAATAACAGTTATGACAAATTTTTTGAAAGTGCAAAAATGATGAATCCAAGCGTTGCAAGAATGAGCCTTCAGCAAGCACAAAATGATGTATTTACGCATTTAGTTGAAGATTATGCGGAAGAAAGAATTGGTGCTGCAAATCTACAAGCAGCCAAAAAAAATATTTTCTCTACTGCATTTCATCTTAATAGAACTTTTGGATTGGTAGAATTAGATAAAAAAGTTAGAGAGATGTATCCAAAAACAGGTTCAAAACGACTTGCAATAATATCTTGCCTTGCTGACAGTGAAGAATTCGGTTTGGCAGAATGCAAAAATGCTAAAAAAATGAAAAAATTCCAATATATGATGAGAAAGTTGTTAAAACGCTAATTTGGAGTACAGGAGCTTTATGTTAAATATATCAGATAACTATAATGTTGCAAATTTTTATCATAAAGGGACAATACAGCCGTCATTTCGTTCTAATATCCAAAAATCATACGATATATTTACAAGAGCTACAGTTACTAAAAATGCAACTTGTTTTTTCAGAGGTGATATAAATTGGAAGCAGTTTTGCAAATTGATTTTAAAAACTTTTAAAAATTCAGAAAAAGCAAATATTGTTTGTGTACCTTGTTCAGACGGCTCCGAACCTGTTTCATTATTGCTTAAACTTATGCAATTCAAAGAGTATAGAAATAAGCCTGAAAAATTTAAACAAATAAAAGCGTATGATATAGATGAAAAACAATTAGAAATAGCAAAATCTAATAAAATTCCGTTATTAAACGATTTGTCAGAGCTTGTTATGGACAATATATCTTTATTTTTTAATGCAAGAAAAGGAGCTGGCAAAAATTATTTTATAAAAGATAATTGCTTAGAACTTGCAGACCATTTAAAAGACAAAATAAAATATGAAAAAGGGGAAATATCCGAGGTTGTTACAAATCTACCGAAAGATGAAAAAGTAGTTCTGTTGGCAAGAAATGTTTTTCCGTATTTAGATGACTTCTTCTGTTTCCCAAGAGTAATGAATGCTCTGTCAAAACTTAAAAGCGGAAGTGTTTTAGCAATAGGTGATTATGACACGGCAAAAATTCCCCAATTCGAAAAAATGATTGAAGCAAAGGGATATAAAAAAACAAAAACTAAAAATTGTTTTATTAAACTATAGCTAAATTTTTTAGATTTGATTTCCCTTCACTCACACACAGCAGTAATGTTGGATGCAATTTATTGCACCTTTTTCATGTATAATTAATTTATGAAAATTGAAAACCATTGTGTATCGTTTCAATCAAAAATAAGACTTATTGAACCTCAGGAATTTAAAAACAAAACAAAAAATCTTAACCCAAAAAATCATGAGGTTGGCTGGCCGTGGACTGCGGATACAATGAAAAAAGGTAAAAACCTTTATACAACAGGTATTATGGATTGTATAGCAGGAGGAATTGCTGACGGAAAAGATTTTATTATGTTCCATCTTGGTATTTATAATCAGAAAAAAGCAAAACATAATCACCAAAAAGGTTTTAATATTTCAAATGTTGAACGCAGAATTTTGGAAAAAATTAATCTCGAAAACGAAAACCTGCACGGGTTTATACTTGGTGGAATCCAGATGAGACCGGAATCAAAATACAACGTAAATAAGCTTGAAAAAATAAAGAACATTTTTGAAAAATATAATATTCCTTATACAATATTTGGTGCAAGAAAAGATGTTCATTATTTTGGTAAATTTGGAATGTTTTATAAAAACAATGAAGACACTCTGTATGTAACTAATAATCTAATAGATCAAGATCACATAAATAAAAAATACAAACATAAAGAAATAGAACTTTTGGAAAAATCGGTTAAATATACAACTTATACAAAAAAACAAAATGAAAAAATAATATGGTATGAACCAAAGTTTGAGGAAGGAAGTACAAAAGATTTTTTTGAAAGTCAATTCAGACAAGTGTTGATAAGCAATTTTGATGAATTAATTTAATAGAAATACAAATATTTTGGTCATTTCAAGTAAAAGACTTGATTTTTTATATTTAGCATTTGATAATGTATATGTATTAAATATCGCGGGGTAGAGCAGCCTGGTAGCTCGTCGGGCTCATAACCCGGAGGTCGTTGGTTCAAATCCAGCCCCCGCAACCATTTAAAAAAGTAATAGAGATAAGGCTTGTAGGTCTTATCTCTATTTTTATTTGTTGCAACAACAGTTTTATTTATATTTGAAGTAAAAAATATATTTTTTATCAATAAGAATCAAAGATTTTTATGAAAAATATTTCTTCAAATACTATACAAAGTATGATACAATAATATCTGTAATTACACTTAGGAAGATTGGGATTATTATGAAAATAGATTGGAAATCAAAACAAACTAAAATTACCGCAGGTATTTTAGCAGTTATTCTTGTGCCGATTTTGTGGAATCAAGGCAAAACAGCTATTACAGGTGCTATAACATCATATATGATGTCGCAACCGAAATTGGTTGAAGTCGCAACTCCTATAGCAAAGGATATTAATCCTGTATATCAAACAACGGGAAGAATAGAAGCTCAAAAGTCTGTAGATATTATTGCTCGTGTTAGCGGCTGGCTTCAAGAAAGATATTTTCAAGAAGGAGATAAAGTTAAAAAAGGGCAAAAACTATTCCTCATAGAGCCTGACGAGTATGCACTGGCTGCGCAAACAGCAAGAGCAAGGGTTAGTGAAAATTCTGCCGTTTATAAAAATTCAGAAATAGATTTGCGCAGAGCAGAACAACTTCTAAAAGAGGATTTAGTAAGCCGGGAATATTACGATAATGCCTTAACTCAAAGAAATAAAAACAAAGCATCTTTAGATGGTGCTGTTTCTGATATGCATAAAGCTAATTTGAATTTGAGTTATACGAATATAACTTCACCAATGGATGGAAGAATAGGTAAGGCAATTGTTTCTGTTGGAAATTATGTTACACCTTCAACAGGTGTTATAGCTCAAATTTACACAACAAATCCTATGAGAGTCATTTTCCCATTAAAGAGCGGTGATTTTATCGAAATAAAAAAATATTTTAAAGATAATAAATATAAAAACCCTGAATACGATAATAATGTTACAGTCTTATTAGGACTTTCAGACGGTTCAACCTATGAAAAAGAAGGTAAAATTGAATTTGTAGATAATAAAGTCGATGAAAACACCGGTACTGTCACTATGAGAGCGATTTTCGAAAATCCTGACGAGCTTTTAGTTCCCGGTGATTACGTTAATATAAAAATAAGAGTTAACAGTCCTCAAAAAGTTATGCTTATACCTCAATCAGCTACAAAAACCGATGTCGGAACGGGGTATTATGTTTGGGTTGTAAAAGACGGTAAAGCAGAAAAAAGAGATATTGTTGTAAATGAAAATTACGAGAACAACTGGATAGTAGAAAAAGGACTTGATTATAATGATGTTGTTGTTATGAAGGGTATTCAAGACATATATAAATCAGGGCAGCCGGTAAAAACAAAACCGTATGTAGCGGATGATAATACAGAAAAGAAAAAATAGCGGTTTTGGTGCAAAAAAATTGCACCTTACATAGCTTAGGTGCGTCACACCGCACTCTATTTGTTAATTGCTATAAAAACCGTTATCAGGACAGATTGTAGGTTGGGTGAAACCCAACAGAAACAAAGGAAAAGAGAATGGCGATAAATAAAGAAGATTTATATTTTTTCATTAAAAAACCGAGGTTTGCGGTTGTAATATCTGTAATTATAGTAATTTTAGGTTTGCTTTCTTTATTTGGACTTCAGCAGGAAAAATATCCTAATATCACTCCTCCTCAGGTTACTATATCAGCGTATTACCCCGGTGCAAGTGCTTCGGTTATTGAATCTTCTATTGCTTCGCTACTTGAATCACAGCTTAACGGTGTTAAGGATATGATTTATATGTCCTCAACAAGTTATGACGGTGCTTATAATTTGAACATATATTTTAAAACCGGTACGGATAATGATGTTAACCTGATGAATGTTCAAAATAAACTTCAGCAGGTTCAGGCGCTATTACCGCAAGAGGTTATGCAGCAGGGGTTAACGGCAGAGAATAAAGTCGGTGGTGCAGGTGCAATTATTTTAAACCTTGCCTCCGAAAATGAATCGTGGAATCAGCTGGATTTAACTAACTACGCAAATATTTACGTTAAAGACGCAATAAAGAGAATCAACGGAGTCGGTTCTGTTAACGTATTCGGTGCAGATGACTATTCTATGAGAATATGGCTTGATCCTGCTAAACTTGCGAGTTATAAGGTTTCAATTGCAGAAATTCAAAATGCAATAAGATCTCAAAATATTCAACTTTCTGCAGGGGCATTAGGTGATAAACCAACAAATGCAAATCCGAGCTTAAAACTTTCACTTCTTACTAAAGGAAGATTACAAACTCCTGAAGAATTTGGGAATATTATAATTCGGTCTAATCAAGACGGTTCAAAATTAAGACTAAAAGAAATATCAAGGGTTGAGTTGGGTGCAAAATCTTATTCAATGTTTGGTATCGTTGACGGGAAACCGGCTGCATTAATTCAGGTAATGCCGCTTCCGGGAGCTAACACGGTTGAGATTTGTAATAATATTTATAAGACAATGGATGAATTATCCAAAACACTTCCAGATTCTTTAAAGCTTGATATTATGATGGATAGTTCCGTTTTCATTAATGAATCAATGGATGAAGTCGAGTTTACTATCCTTTTAACTTCACTGATTGTTATATTAATAATATTTGTATTCTTGGGTGATTTTAAGGCAACATTAATTCCTTGTGTAACAATTCCGGTTTCTTTAGTCGGAACTTTTATTGCACTTAAGGCATTAGGAATGTCTTTGAACCTATTGACTTTGTTTGCATTAGTTCTTGCTGTTGCGGTTGTAGTTGATGATGCTATTGTTGTTATAGAAAACGTAAAACGGCATATTGAAGACGGGAAGTCTGCATTAGAGGCAACACAAATAACCATGGGAGAGGTAGGCGGTTCGCTTGTTGCAATGGCGGCTGTTCTTATGGCGGTATTTGTTCCTATGTGTTTTATGAGCGGTCTATCAGGAACTATGTATAAACAATTTGCTGTATGTATTGCGGTATCAATTGCATTTTCTGCTATATGTGCCTTATCGCTTTCTCCTGCAATGTGTTCTATTATATTAAAAGTTAAGAAAAATACTAAACCTCTTCCTAAATATTTGGAAATAATTAATGGGTATATAAGTGTAGGATTGACTGTATTTAATGAAAAGTTTGATAAATTAACCAATTATTATATTGAACTAGTTAAGAAATTCGTTTACGATAAAAAATTAACAATAATTACATATATAGCAATTGTTCTTTTGATGTTAGGCTTATTTAAAGTTATTCCTACAGGATTTATTCCTGATGAAGATCAAGGTATGCTAATATCTGTTGTAACCTTACCTGACGGTGCATCATTAAACAGAACGGAAGCTGTATGTAATAAATTTATTAAAGCAATAGATAGTATTGAAGGAATTGATAAAGATAGAGTTATTGCATTTGGTGGCTTTGGACCTTCAAATCAGGCAACCATTGTTATTCAGTTAAAAGAATGGGGCGAAAGAAAAGTTGGTCTGCTGGATTGGATATTTAGAGTTATTCAAGGAAGACAAACAGATCTTTCTCACAACGGAATTCTAACTGAAATATATAAACGCACTGCAGATATTAACGAGGCATCTATATTTACACTTTCTCCTCCGGCAATAGACGGTTTGGGTATGGCAGGCGGTTTTGAATATCAGCTTATGTCAACAGGTAATGCAAGTGTTCAAGATTTAGCGGCATTTGCAAATGAATTTATTGCAAAGGCTAATCAAGATGCAAGCTTGCAAAATGTGTATACACAGTTCCAAGCTAATGTTCCTCAGTATCAGCTTGATATAGATTATGAAAAGGCTCTTGCTCAGGGAGTTGACTTGAATGAACTTCATAACACCCTTGCTTCGACATTGTCTTACTCATACATTAATGACTTTAATAAATTGGGCAGGGTATTTAAAGTATTTATGCAAGCTGAGGGTGATTACAGAAACAAAATTGAAGATTTGCAGAAAATCTATGTTATGAATACTAAAGGTAATCCTGTTCCTATTATGACAATGATTACACCGCATCAAACCGTAGGTGCAGTTTCCATTACAAGGTTTAACCAGTTCCGTTCTGCTCAAATTCAAGGTTCTCCTGCAAACGGGAAATCATCAGGTGATGCTATGAAAGCGATGGCTGAGTTATCTAAAAAGAATTTACCGCATGATTACACGTTTGCTTGGTCAGGAACTTCTTTACAGGAACAGGAATCATCAGGACAAACCGGTCTGGTTGTAGGGTTTGCACTTCTGTTTGTTTACCTGTTCTTAGTTGCACTTTATGAAAGCTGGATGATACCTGTTGCGGTACTTTTAATATCGCCGGTTGCACTTGTGGGAGCTTTAATCTTCCAATTAATGATGGGGCAAGCACTTGATTTATATTCACAAGTAGGTTTAATTACTTTAATCGGTTTAGCGGCAAAACAATCTATTTTGATTGTGGAATTCGCAAAAGAAGAACATGAAGCGCATGGTTTAAATATCTATGATGCAGCAATTAAGGCATCTCTTTTAAGATTTAGGGCAATTATGATGACAGAGGCGGCATTTATTTTAGGTATTTTACCGTTGTTGTTCGCATCAGGTGCAGGTGCTAACAGCCGTATTTCTGTAGGCTCAACAGTAATTGGTGGTATGCTTGTAGCGGCTACTTTGGGTACCGTATTAACACCTGCGTTTTATGTTATAATTCAAGATATAGTAGACAATAAATTTAACAGTAAGAAAGATGAAGAAGATGAGATTTAGTAAAAAAGTCATAAGTTTAATAATATTATCATGCTTTATATTTACGTCAGTAAGCCCTGCTGAAGCATTTTGGGGTAAGTCAAAAAACAAAAAGAATACTCAATCAGTACAGTCAGTAAAGCAAAGCAAAAAAAATAAAGTTGCTGCAGAACAACCACCATACACAAACAAAGTTCATTCGGTTTTTACGCTGAATGATTGTATAGAAAATGCTATAAAGTATAATCCTGCGATTCAAGCGTCAATTTATAATGAAGATGTTTATAAATCTCGTATAGGTCAAGAGTGGGCAAACTTTTTCCCTGAAATTTCTGCCGGTGTAAATATTGCAAGAAGCGGCAACAAATATATAGGCGGCGGGCCTTATGGCAGTTCCATGAACCAATATATTACCATGGGATATTTCCCAACGGTTTCTGCTGATATGATGTTGTTTGATTTCGGAAAAACCAAAGCAAGTGCGGATTATGCAAAAAGAATGTATGAAGCAACAAAAGAAGAAACAAAAGAAAATATTAATACAATAATTTACGGAATAAAATCAACTTACTTTAATATACTTTTTGCGCAAGCTCAGGTTCATGTTTATGAAGATACTGTTAAAGACTACGAACTTCAATTAAATCAAGCTTGGGGATTCTATAAATACGGAACGAAGCCTAAAGTAGACGTTGTAACAGCAGAATACAACTTAGGAAAGGCAAAATTAAATTTAATTAAGGCAAAAAATGTTCTTGAGGTAGCAAGGGCTCAACTTTCACAAATAATGGGTATGCCGGAATATACCAATTATGAGCTCTCTGACCAATTAACATTAAATTTATTTGACATTACAGAAAAAGATGCAATAGATACAGCGTTAGAAGTTCGACCGGAACTTATATCCGCCAAAAAAAATGTAGAAGCGGCAAAATATGGTATGCGTGCGATAAGACGTGGAATTGCTCCTAATTTAAATGTTTATGGAAGTTACGGAAACGGAATTGGGAACGAATATAATCTTCAATCAGGTCAAATAGGTTTGGAACTTGAATACTCAAGGCTAAATCTTTTAAAGTTAAAAAAGCAGTATGACGAAGCGAAAGCACTTTATAAACAAGTAAAAGCTCAGTATGATGATGTTAAGCACTCTGTTTTTTATAATGTAAAAAAGAATTATATGGAGCTTGAAACAGCACGGGAGGCTATTGTAATTGCAAAACTTGCTCTTGATCAAGCTAAAGAACAATACAGACAAGTAACAGGAAGATATAAAGCCGGTGTTGGTGATGCAATTGAGCTTAAAGATGGTGAAAATACATACCTTAATGCCCGTTTAGACTTTTATAATGCGATGCTTAATTATAATAATACTGCAGCAAGTTTAGAACGAGAAATAGGCATTCCTATAAAAATAAAAGAAGAAAAAGTTCTTAATATAACGGCAGATGATTTATAAAAAGATATACCAAAAATTTACAAATAAAAAACGGTCGAACAAATCGACCGTTTTTTATTTGAGTTATAAACCTATAACTAGGCTTCCGGAGCAGTTTCTTCTTTTGCTTCCTCAGCAGTTTCTTCAGCAGCAGCTTTTTCTTCTGCAGCTTTAGCTTCAGCCTCAGCTTTTGCGGCTTCTTCTGCTGCTTTTTTAGCTTCTTCTTCGGCAGCCTTCTTTGCAAGTGCTTTCTTAGACAATTTTACTACTTCCGGTTTTTTGTAGTTTAATGTACCGTCGTCATTGCAGTTAGCAATTAAATACTTAACTGTTTCTGTAGGTTGAGCACCTTTAGAAATCCAAGCTTCAGCAGATGCTTTATTCAACTTCATTTCTTTTGTCTTAGGATTGTAGTGTCCTAATTCCTCAATCGGACGACCTTCTCTTTTTGTAGTTGAGTTGATAACAATAACTCTGTATGTAGGAGCTTTCTTTGCACCTAATCTTTTTAATCTGATTTTTAACATGTTAATTTTCCTTCTTTTTTTGTGTTGGGCAAGCATACCCAACCTACATTTCGGGTTCAGTGTTTCTGAGGTTCAGCCGTTACCTCAAACTTGATGCGGGTTGAAAGAGGATACCCACTCATCTATAAATAAACACAAAGAACAGGATAAATCAAGTGGAATAAACTAAATATTAATTTTTATATATTAAAACTCTTTCTTGAACCTTCTTCATGGTACAAACCACCACCACATACAGTTTCAATTATTTTTAATACAAATTCTCTTGAAGCATCAGTACTATTCAAGAAAAATTCTCTGTTTGCAAGGTGTCTTATTTTAAAAATAGAATTCTGTGATTTATCTGCAGGAACATATAATGAAGCAACTTCTTTATCTAATAAAACTTCCATAATTTCGTTTCTGCTCTTTTTCCCTTCCAATAGTTCGTTATAATCACCGTTAATAGCCATTATACGACCTGAAAACATAGGAGAAGCACCTTCTCTGTATAATGCTTGCGGTTCAAAATTACATCTGCTTGTAAGGCTTATAACATGCCATAAGATGTGAATAATAACAACCGTTTTATCCTTGTCATGCTCAACATATATGTTCTCTGTCGTAATTCCCCTTGATGCAAATGACTGTTTTAAGGAGTCGCTTATCACCTTCAAATTATCTACCATCTCAGAAAAAATCTCGGTTGTATTCATTGTTGCATGTTGGTAATCTAAAAATTGCTTATACATATGGGTAGACACTAGTCCTATTCTCTCTTGTATAAGCGTGGATTTTCTAAAGGAAGTTTCTGTATTATTAAAGTTTTCGTAACCTTGACTCAAGATAAAGCCTCCTAACATGATAATACACTAAATTATTTTTAAAGTTAACATAAAATATTAAGTTTTGTAACAATATTATTTCCGATTGTTATTTTTATTCTCTGCCGTGGAATTAAAAATATGTAGGGGATTTTTCAGGCATGCAAATTTCCCTGAAAAACAAAAGATACCCAAAGAAAAGGAGTATTAAAATGGAAGTTATGAATTTAGTATTATTTGGTTGTGTTTTTTATTTAGCACTTATTGTCATACCTACTCTTTGCGAAAGAGGTAAATGTAATTCACGTCATTTGAATAATCCTGCGCATTAAAAGTATAGAATAGTGTTAATAGCTTAACGCTTCTGCGTTTTAACATAAATTTAAGGTATGTCTTTATATTTGGCATACCTTTTGTTTTGAATTAATGCACTTCTGTCCCCATATCATCATAAGGTTCCGCCATATCCGCAAGGTTATCATCAAAACTATCGGAAGATCCTTCTATCTGTCCATTTTCATCTTCTAATACAAGCTCTGGAGATACAAATTCTGATTTTTTTACAATTCTATCCAGTTCTCCGTTTGGTGATACCTGCTCAAGTTTCTTTTGTTCAGCTTGAATATCTACATTTGGAAGCTTATACTTTATAGCAACATCTATATACAATTTTTCAAACATTGCATAAAAAACTTTAGACTCATTATTTTTCTTTTGCAATTCTGCAAGCATATCATTGATAATTAGCAGTGCTTCTTCAACATTTTCTGATATTAACATATCTTTGACCATTAGATATTTTACAAGAATAAATATATTAAATATTGCTGAGTTCTCTGTTTTTTGCAATATATCATTGTATATTGCACCTGCTTTTCTGCTAACACCAACTTTAGAATAAGCATAAGCAATAAGCATATCACATAAATACTCCAACTGTATTTGATGCAAGTCTGATGCCAAAAGTTTTGCTTGATATATATTTTGAGCAAAAAGTTTATAATTATTTTTAAGTTCGCTAAGTTCTTGTAAAATGAGAAACACTACTTTAGAAAATGCCGATGCTTCTTCTGCTCCGTTTGGTGCGAATTTTTTACCGGTTAAATATTCTCTGATTGCCAATATGCAATCTTTTTCCGGCAAGTCTTCATTCAGAGCTTTTTGAACTTTTAAGAAAAACTCTTCTATCTTTGTGTCGCAGATTAGCATCTTTGCGAAACCTACAAGCCTAAAAGTTTCCATTAAGTGATTCATAAAGAAGTTAGTTGAGAAGCTTGCCGGTTTAATCTTATCCACCATATCAGGTTTTAGAACGCTGAGTATTTCTTCACCGATTTCTATACATTGACTAAAATCTCCAACATTAAACAATATCTCTATATTGACTAATGATAATAATAAGTATTTTGTATTGATGGCACCATTGACAATAAGAGATGGTGTTTCCATTCTTGATAATATGTTATGAAGCAGAGACAGGGCATCTGTGTAATTTGATTCAACTAATGCGCCTTGAAGCATCAAATTGGATAGTCGCATAACCTTTTCAACGTCATTTTTCTGTATTGAATCCATCAACAAAACATTTTCTATAGAATATATTTTTGCAGGCGAGTATCCGTAAAGACTCATTATAATATTCTGATAAACCTCTTTTTTATTTTCTTCTATTGTTTCTTGCGGAATGTCATTATCTATTTTATCTATTATTGACAGAAAATCCAGACAATTTTTTAAATATGCATCATAATCACCGGCTTGTATTGCAAATTGAGAATTTTTCCATAATAGCATGTATTTTTCTTTATAAAGAGATACAACCCCCATTAATGTTAGTAAGATGCTGCTGTCAACACTTTTTCCTAGTTTTGCTATTATGTTTTTAACAAGAAAATCTTCAACTTCTTTTTTCAAAGAAGCCTTAAACATGGGTTTTATTAAATTGTAATTATTAATATAAATTGACTTATCCTTTGTATAAGTAAAACCTGTTTGTTCAAGAACTTTAGCTGTATATTCTACATCTTTTATTCCGAGCAGCTGTAAAAGTTGAAAATCTAATCTTTCGCCTAAATATACTGAATATGCCAATACCATTGAAGCATCCTGATCTTTTCCTATTGTTTTTAACCTTGTTCTGATTAATGCCGGCAAGGTTTTAGGAAGAATAAAAGAGCTGCTGTTTTTTATTATCAATTTATTTTCAAAGCTTATCAGGACATCTTTATCCGTCAAATATTTAATTGCATGATCAAAATATAGTCTTGAACCATTAAAATTCTCTTTAATTTTTTCGTAATAAAAAGATTCAATAAAATCTTCTGCATCTTCTTTTATATTGGAAAGGAGAAGTTCTATACTGTTTTTAAGCATTGTAAATTCTGTATATAAAGGAGTTTGCAAAAGACCTTTAATTTTTGAATGAACCGCAGTATTTGTATCTGTTATGAATACAAAATATGTATTTATGTTTTTAAATTTGTCAAAATACAAGCTGAGAGTTTGTATTGATGTATCATCTATATATTCAAAACCGTCAATAATAATAACGAAATCTTTTAAGAATTTTAGAAATTCAACAAACATTTCCATACAAGTAAATCTTGCATCCTCGGGGGATGAAGCATTAATTCGGTTTCCTGCTATAAAATCTTTTATCACATTAAAACGATTATCTTCAACATCATGAGTAATTAATCCGCTTGCAACAGAAAGGTTATAATATTGTTTGAATATTTTTTCAAAAAGTCCCCAAGGTTTGTAGTTTAATTCTTCTGAACAAGAAATATACATAACCTTTTTATCATCTTCTTCATATATTTTTTTTAGTTCAGGAATGCCTATTTGCAGTTCTTTGTCGCCTCTTAATGATATTATTTTAGTATCAGTACTTATTTTCGATGCGAGTTCTTCTGAATAACAACTTTTAAAATTACATTTTGCTTTTATATCAAAAACTTTAAACCCATATATATCCTGTTTTTCTTGTTCGTTTTCATTTTGTTGTTTTTCCTGTTTAGCCTTCTTTATAAGAACAAGAGCATCGTCATTTTGATCAGGCGGCAAAATATAATTCTCCAACAACATTTCATAATACATGACTGTTGTACCGTCTTGTTCAAGAGAATAAAGTGAATCTGTTTTAAATTCACTCTCAATTATGTCTCGAGTGTATTGGTCAATAATTATCTGCATACCTCTTAAAAACTTTTTCTCGTCTTTTTTAACCATTAAAAGCTTTACGTTATTATCCAGTGATTTATTGACTAAAAGTTCATCTGCATTTTTCTTTTGGACAATTAAATTTATTTTAAGCGGAGTACCCAGTTCATCTTGCATTCTCACGTTTAAGCCTGTAAATGCATTAAGAATTTTTAATGATGTTCTTATTGCTTTATTTACTGAGGTAATAAAAGAAAGCTCTTTATTAAAATTTATTACATAAGTATCGCCATATATAATAACATTTCCGTCAAGCCCTTTAATTTGAGTAAGTATAAGATTACGGAGTCTTATTGAAAATTTGGAATAAAGCTCTTGAGATGCAAGAAGATTTCTAATAGCATTTAAAGCCCTTATTTTTATTGTTATTGATGCAAATTCATCAGTTTCACACTCTTGATTTGCGATGCTTGTTGACGTACTAAATCCGCATTTACAAGTTTTTCGGTTTGTTGGGGTAAGCCTCCCGCATTTGGCACATTTTTCCAAAATTATATAACCGCATTTTGGACAAACACTGCTTTTGCTGTGTGCTTTACAATTTGGGCACACCAAAGACAACACTTTATGACAATGCGGGCAAACTGTTGCATTATCTGATATTATTTTATGACATTTTGGGCATTCCATATTAAAAATTATAGTCTAATATTAAACATTATGCTATACTTTATAAGGAGGGTAATTATGACTGTTTTTAATATTTTATTTGAGCCTGCAATTTTAATCATTATATCTGTATTTTTTTGTTTTACATTTATTGTACTTGCAAACTATGCTTATGTAGAAGCTAAATTAAGAAAAGTTTGGAAATATTTAAAAAATTTGGAAAAAAAGGAAATATCTTATCGCTTTGCACAGTTAGATGAATTTATGTCCTCCGAAAATTATACAAATATTATATGGGAAGATTTTAAGAAGGCTCTTATATTCCCTGAAAAATTATATCTTTCGACACACTCTTCTAAAAATTCTTCAGAAGCTCAGTCTGATGTATATTTAACAATAGATGCCTCTTACTTTTTTAACGAAGAGTCTCTTGTAACATCTAAAATAAATTATAAATTTATTCAAATAATGCCTACTATTCTTACAGGTTTAGGCCCGTTTTTCACTTTCTTAAAAATGGCAATCGCATTTACTGCAATAAATTTTTCAGCAGATGTAAATGTTGCAGATACACTAAACAGTTTAATTGGAAATATTCAAATTGCTGCACTTTGTTCAGTATTTGCGGTGGGTTTATCGCTTCTGTTTATGTTTATAGAAAAAATAATGTACAACGGAATGTGCAAAAAGCATTATATTAATATTCAAAAAGAATTTGTTCGATTATTTGATGTTGTTACAAGTGAAAAATTCCTTATTGATTTGGTAAAAGAATCAAAGATTCAAAATAACAACAATGAAAAATTACTAAAATCCATGCCTGCAGATTTTGCAAAAGCGGTTGCTGCTTCTATCGGTGAGACAACAACTCCTTACCTTGAAAATATTTTATACAGCCTTAACAAACTGAATGAATCGTTTAATAAAGGTAATGGCGGGGATGTAGTAGATAAATTATTCTAGGATTTAATATATGTATATCAAAAAACAGAGTAACAATGATAACAATGAGAATAACATTTTTTGGGTAACCATGACTGATTTAATGACGGCTTTGGTTCTTGTATTTATTGTGCTGTTTTTCTATACGTATATGGTCAGTTATAACGATAAAATTGAACAGGTTCAGGAACAGCAAAAAGTTGCAAAAGAACTAAAAGAAACCCTGCAGGAAAAGAAAATTGATGCTCAAATTGACAGTATATCAGGTATTGTTAAAATTTCAGACTTGGAATTATTTGACCTGAACAGTTATGAGCTTTCTCAAAAAGGCAAAGATTACCTTTCAAAATTTGCTCCTGCATATTTAGATTCAATTTTTACGAACGAATACTTAAACGAAAATATTGATAAAATTATCATTCAAGGTCACACAGACTCCCAAACTTTTGCAGGAAAGTATTCCGCAGACGAACAGTATATGAAAAATATGGAATTAAGCCTAAAAAGAGCGTATGAAGTTGCAAACTATATGACAAATACTCCATATAACAAAGCTAACGGCAACCGTTTAAGAAAAATGATTGTTGTTGAAGGTGCAAGCTTTTCTAACCCTGTTTTAACTAAAGGTAAAGAAGATTACGCAAAGAGCCGTCGTGTCGAATTAAAAATAATAATGAAAGAAAAATCTTCATTTAGAAATATGCTTAATAAATCAGATACAGATGTTCAATAAAACACCGGCAATTCCTGATATAACCATATAAAATAGCGGATCTTTTTTACTTTTCCAACTTAATACCAAAAGTACCGTGAGCAAAATCAAACCTTTAACATCTGAAATATGAGGTTTTAATAAGCCCACTGCAACAAAAACTAACAAAGCACAACTTATTGGCTTTAATGTTTCTAATATTGTTTTAACATAAAAGTTTTCGTGGAACTTGGTTAAAATTTTTGAAACTAAAATAACCAAAACTAGCGAAGGTATCATCTCAAAAGTTGTTGCAATAATCGAACCAAATATTCCTGAGGTTTTTAGGCCCGCATAAGTTGCAACATTGATCCCTACAGGCCCTGGAGTAATTGACGCTACTGCAATCATTTGAGATAGCTCATCCAGAGAATACCAATTATACACTTCGGCTATATTGTACAAAAACGGAATTGTTGCATATCCTCCGCCAAAAGAAAACAAACCTATTTTAAAAAATTCTGACATTAAAAGAAGGTATATCATTTGCTAAACCTCCTTTGTAAAACTTTTATCAAAACTCCTAAGAATGACATTGTTAATATCGTTTGTACAGGTGAAAACTTAAAAACAAAAAGAACTAAAAGCGATGCTAAGAAGATTGAATAAAAATACACTCCTTTTTTAGAATTTTGCCACATCTCACGAATTGTAAGAGTAATAAGTGCAATTACCGCTATCCCTACTCCCCAAAGAATCGCATTTATGTAGGAATTATTTGCAAGCGAAGAAATTATTGAAGCCAATAAAACAATAGTCCAAAACGGAACGAAAATAATTCCAAACATTCCGACAATAGCACCGAGCATCCCTTTCAAACGGTACCCTATAAACATAGAAACATTAGCTGCAACAATCCCCGGAAGCGACTGAGCAAGAGCATAATAATTCACTATATCATCTTTTGATAAAAGTTTTCTCTTTTCTGCAAACTCATTTTGAATTATAGGCAGAATAACATATCCGCCGCCTAAAAGAATTGCTCCTATTTTTACAAAAATCAGAAATAGTTTGAATAAAGAAATATTGCCCCCTTACCTTGCCATTTCTGATTGGGCAAGGTTTTATTTTTTTTAATACCCGACACTCAATCCTGCACAAAGGTTGATAGATTGTCCCGTTACACCCTTTGCATCATCAGATATTAAATACTTAACCATGCCTGCAATTTCATCAGGTGAAACAAAACGTTTTTGAGGAATACACTCAACAACTTCTTCTTTTGTCCACTCACCCTCATTTGCTGATATATTTCCCATCTCTGTATCAACCCACCCCGGATTAATCGTGTTAACGGTAATCCCATATTCGGCAAGTTCTAACGCAAGAGCCTTTGTTCCTCCAATTAAGCCTGCTTTTGATGCAGAATACAAACTTGCACAAGCTTCGCCCATAACACCGCTTATTGAACCAATGTTAATTATCCTGCCCCATTTTTGGTTTTTCATATAAGGAACAACTTTTGAAGTTAAGTACAAAGGTGCTTCAAGGTTTACCTTGATAATATGTTTAAGCTTTTCATATTCGATATTTTCTATCGGCGAATAAACATACTCACCTGCATTATTAACAAGTACATCTATTTTATTTTCTTGAATATACTTGCCGAGGTTTTCTAAATCATTTTTATTAGCTAAATCACAAACAAAATAATTTTCGTAAGATTTAAGCAATTCTTCACATCTTCCTATAGCAAATATTTTATGCCCAACTAAATAGTGAGCAATTGCCTTACCGATTCCTCTTGTCGCACCTGTTACTAAAATATTCATAAGACGATTATAACACGATTAGAATAATTCAAAGATAACCAGCATTATTTATTTTTTAAAAAATCTAAAACTTTTCTTAGTGCGATAGAACGATGTGAAATAAGATTTTTTTCTTCTTCTGATAATTCAGCCATTGTTCTTGTATCACCTTTTACCAAAAATATAGGATCGTATCCGAAACCGTTTGTTCCTCTTGTTTCTTGTATAATAGAGCCTTCACAAATTCCTTCAACCTTGTATGCTATTTCTCCTTTGGGGTTCAATAATGTCATAGAACATGTAAAGTGAGCATTCCTGTTTTCCGTTCCTTCTAATTCTTTTAAAACACGTTGTATTCTAAGAGCAGGAGTTTGGGCATATCTTGCGGAATATATTCCGGGTTTTCCGTTTAGGGCATCTATGCATAAGCCTGAATCATCAGCCAAAACCCACGATTTAGATAATTCCCAAGCAGAATGCGCTTTAATAAATGAATTTTCTTCAAATGTTTTACCATCCTCTATCGGATCAAAATCAGACGGTGGAAGGATAAATTCTATGTCCATTCCCATTGATTTAACGATATCATTTATTTCCTGAACTTTATGTTTGTTTGAAGAAGCCAAAACTATATGCATAAATCTCTCCTTATTTCTTAATCCTTATACTACCATAAAGTTTAATGTTTGTATGCGATAAAGAGTTTAACATAATAAAGAATCCTCATCGCTCAAACCTTCCCCTCTTTAGCTGACTTTATTTAATTCGCCAAAGAGGGGTTTCTTTGGTTAAGATGTTGTTTTCATTGAAAAAATACTTGTCATGTGGTATCATCAAAACGATAATTTTAATTTTTTAAATAAGAATTGGGATATGGAAGTAATGAAAACAAAAAATATAGAGTTGTACTCTTTTGATATTTTTGACACGCTTGTAACAAGAAAAACAGCAACCCCAAAGGGTATTTTTGCTCTAATGCAAAAAGAACTAAAAGATAATAGTGATTTTTCAAAAGAATTAAGAGAGAACTTCTATAGTATAAGAATTGAATCGGAGTGTAATGCAAGAGAACGGTGTAAAAACCAAATTAATTGTACAGAAATTACGTTTGATGATATTTATAACGAGATGCAGCTAGCATACGGGTTATCAGATGATTTAAAAGAATATTTAAAATCGTTGGAAATAAAAACAGAGTCAGAGAACTTAGTATCGATATCGGAAAATTTGAATAGGTTAAAAGATTTAATATCTCGGAATAAGCGTGTGATACTTGTTTCTGATATGTATTATAGTTCCGAAACTTTACACAGGCTGCTTTCAAATATAGATAAAGTATTTGATAATATAAAAATTTATGTTTCTTCGGAACAAAAAGCGTCAAAATCAGAAGGGAGTTTATATAAACTTGTCCAAAAAGAAGAAAAAGTTAGATTTAAATCTTGGGAACACTACGGAGATAATAAAAATGCAGATATCAAAAATGCAAAAAAGCAGGGAATCAACGCTGTTTGGTATGATTTTAAACAACTAATGCCTTATGAAAAAGTTTTGCTCAAAAAATACCCTTCATCAGTAGATATACAACTTATGGTCGGAACGGCAAAACTCACCAGATTGAATAAGCAAGACAAAAATCAGGATAAATATGATTTTGGAGCATCTTTTAGCGCTCCGATTTTGTATAACTATGTTACAGATGTAATAGAAACTGCTCTCAAAAATGGATACAAGACATTGTATTTTATTGCTCGTGACGGATATATTCCAATGGTGATTGCTGATATAATTATCAAAAAACGTAATCTGCCGATTAAAACAAAATATCTCTATGGTTCAAGACTCACTTGGAGAATTCCGGACGAAGAATCTTACGAATATTTTATAGAGACAAACTTAAAAGAATATAAATTAAAATTGACACTGGAGTTTTTATCATACAGATTAGGCATTTCACTTGATACCTTTTCTAAGTTTTTTCCGTCAATAAAGACAAATGTCATTCTGAAAGAAGAACAAATTTTAAAAGTAAAAAGTTTTTTATTGCAGAATAATAAGTTAAAACAAGAAATTCTAAATGCTTTTAATAACAAAAGAGAATTATTGATTGAATATTTACGTCAAGAAGTTGATTTTAGTGAGCAAACATTAGCTTTTGTAGAGGTCAATGGTTCAGGCAGAACTCAACTATTTTTGTCTAACTATTTGAACAAAGTCAATCCTTGTTCAACTTATAACTTTTTCATCACATTAAGTCCGGATTGTGTTAAAAATATTATTCAACTACACCCATATTTTACAAAAAAACAATCCTATAATACGGTGTTAGAATTGCTATGCAGAACGACCTACGGTCAAGCAATAGGATATAAAAAAGAAAACGATAGAATTGTTTCGATTTTAGACGAGTTTAATGCTTCGGCAATCATAGAATGGGGATATGAAGAATATATTAAAGGAATTCAAGACTATGTAAACAAGCTTCTTTGTTACAAGCGAAGTATTTCAAATAAAGAACTGTTCTATACCTATTTTGAATACCTTAAAAGCAGTTGTGATAAAAATATTGCAAGTATTGTAGGAGATATACCGTTTTTGCGTATAGGAAAAGAAAATATAATACAAAAAGCCTCTCCTCAATTAAGCATTATAGATTTATTTATTAATTTCATAAATAAAGAACATATAGAAAAAAAATCACAATACCCATTTCTTTCATACGCAAGAGGAAGCTGGCTGTTTAAAGAAATTAAATATTTTAGACGACATTTTAAATTTATTAATAAGTTCAAGGCGGAGCTTAAGCTTTATTGTCTATTAAGGAAATTAAAAAATGAAAAAATAGTTCTGTGGGGTGCAAGTATTTTTCTTGAGGATTTTATTAAAAGATGGAACATTACTTTTGATAATATTGTAGGAGTAATAGACAACAACCCTAAAAGACAAGGTCAGTCGCTCGGAATTTATCCGATTATATCTGTGCAAGATATATTCAAATACAGACCGCAGTATATGATAATGACAATTTGGAATTGGCATAGAGAAAATTATGAAGATATCTCAGAAGTTATGCAAAATACATATAACTTTGTCAAATTGCTTCCTGACTTCTTTGATATGACAGTAAAAGATGTATTAATGTACAAGTATAATAAACCTTGTACAACAGATGAACTTCAGCAAAGATTAATTAATATGGAAAATAATCTAAACAGACTTATACAAACCAATATAAGTACTGCAAAACTTCATCAAAATACGTTTATGCCTTTTAAAAACAAGCATAACGGTCAAGATGTAGTGATTGTGGCTACAGGTCCGTCTGCAGAAAGGTATCAACCTATAGAGAATGCTATTCATATCGGTGTAAATCGTGCATTTCAAATGGGTAACTACAGAATTCCTTTAGATTACGTTTTTATCCATGATTTTTATGGAGTAACACCTGAATATATTGATGATTTGGATAGCTATAGACCAAACGAATGTCAAAAATTCTACGGCTTGATGACAGAATGGTGTTATAAACCGGAGTGTACATTGCCGGAAAGCCATGCTATAAAAGCAAATGCCTTAAGGTACAGAACAGATTGGATACAATCGGAAGGTTATCAATGTGAATTTGCTTATGATATATCAACAAGACCTCTCGGAAATTTTAATTCTGTAACTTTTGCAGCTTTACAATTTGCTCTATGGACAAATCCGAAAAGAATTTATCTTGTCGGATGCGATTGCACAACAACCGGTTATGCGTATGATACTAAAGCAAAAAACTTTTTAGTTCCTGCAGATTTATTCGAATCGTACAAAAAATTTAAAGATTTTGCTCATAAATATTATCCTGAAACAGAGATTATTTCCATTAATCCGGTAGGATTAAAGGGAATTTTTAAAGATGAATACCAATAACGTTTAATACTTTACAAATTCTTACGTTTTTAATACTATAGAATAAAACGAGGTATCTAATGGCAGATAATAAATATAAACGTGTGTTGTTAAAGATTAGCGGAGAAGCTTTATTAGGCGAACAACAGTTCGGTATTGATCCTAAGCCTGTGGAAATGATTGCAGACGAGATTCGCTCTATTTATGAAAGAGGGGTTGAAATTGCGGTTGTTGTAGGCGGCGGTAATATTTTCCGCGGGATGAAAAACAGTGCAAAATTAGGAATGGACCAAGCATCCGGTGATTATGTCGGTATGCTCGCAACAGTCATGAACGCAGTTGTACTTCAATGTGCATTAAAAAAAATTGAGGTTGAATGCCGTGTCCAAACTGCAATAGCTATGAACCAAATAGCGGAACCTTATGTTAGACACAGAGCAATAAGACACTTGGAAAAAGGTAGAGTTGTGATATTTGCAGCAGGAACAGGAAATCCTTTCTTTACAACAGACACCGCATCAGCTCTAAGAGCATCAGAGATTGGTGCAGATGTTATGCTCATGGCTAAAAATGGAGTAGACGGAGTATATACAGATGATCCGAAAACTAATCCGAACGCTAAAAAGCTGGATAAAATATCTTATGCAGAGATTATTCAAAAGGATTTAAAAGTCATGGATACTTCAGCTTGTGCATTATGCAAACAAAACGGTATTCCGATTATTGTGTTTGATTTTAAAGCTCAAGGAAGTCTTGTAAAAATAATGAACGGCGAAGCTGTCGGTACATTTATAAGCTAGTACACATTCCCTCGCACTATGGGAGAGGGTTAGGGAGAGGGGGAAACTCCTCTATAAAATATAACAAAAAAGGAGAAAATTATGTCAGACGCTCTTGATGAAATGTTTTTATTCGGCGAAGAAAAGATGGAAAAAGCTATAGGTCAATTAAAGAAGGATTTTGCATCTGTTCGTACAGGTCGTGCTAATCCGGCAATATTAGACAAAGTTGTTGTTGAATACTATGGTGCGCCAACTCCTATCAGACAAATGGCTCAAGTGCAAGTGTCAGAAGGTACAACTCTTGTTATTACACCATTTGATAAAAGCATTTTAAAAGAGGTTGAAAAAGCTGTTATAAAAGCTGAAATCGGTGTAGCACCAAACAATGACGGGACTTGTATTCGTCTGAACTTTCCGCCATTGACTGAAGAAAGAAGAAGAGAAACAGCTAAAGATGTTAAGAAATTTGGTGAAGATACAAAAATTGCAATTAGAAATGTAAGGCGTGATATGGTCGATGCTTTAAAGAAAATCGAAAAAGATGAGAATCTTCCTGAAGATGCAGTAAAGGATAATCAAGACCAAATTCAAAAACTTACAGATAAATATGTAGGTATTATTGATTCTCTTGTAAGTGAAAAAGAAAAAGAGGTTATGACTGTATAATGGCATTAACTAAAAGTATAACAAGATTAATTTTCGGATTGGCAATTGGTTTTACCGCATTGTTTGCTATGCTATACGGCGGTGTTCCGTTGGTTTTGTTATGTCTTATTATTGTATTTTTGGGCGCCAAAGAATATACAAAAATTCTTGAACACAAAGGTTTTACGCCCAGTTATAAAATTATTATTATTTCAAGCTTTATTTTTGCGCTGATAGCGTATTTTAACAAGTTATACTATGTACCTCTAGCATTTACGATATCTACATTTATGGCGTTTATGTGGGTGTTGTTTAGAGGTAAGCAGCCTTATATTGCAAATGTTGCTACAACGATTTTAGGCTTTGTATATTGCGGTTGGTTTCCTTTACACTTATTATTATTAAGAGATATCGGTTGCTGTGAACCTGTTTATAACGGATGGATAAAAACAAATCCTTCAATGGAGGGTGCTGCTTATGCAGTGTTACTTTTGTTAGCCGTTATATTAACTGACTCTTGCTGTTATTATTTTGGTACACTATACGGAAAACATAAACTTTCTGAAGTTATAAGTCCTAATAAGACTGTTGAAGGAGCTATTGGCGGCTCTTTAATGTGCATACTATTTTGTTTAATATTTGGTATTTTTGTTTTCGGTCTCCCTTGGTACCATGCTTTGATGTTAGGTATATTAATTTCTATGTTTGCTCAAATTGGCGATTTGTGTGAATCCATGATTAAGCGTGATGCAGGAGTCAAAGATTCAAGCGATATAATTCCTGGACACGGTGGTTTTTTGGATAGAACAGACAGTTATATTCTTACAATTCCTGTTGTTTATTATTATCTAGAATTTTTTGTGCAAAATAATTTTCTTGATTTGCTTAAAGGACTTTTTTAATGCTTAAAGAAATATTTGGAGAAGGGGATGAAAAGCTTATAAAAGTTGCTCTTACGCACCCGTCTTATACAAAAGAAAATAATATTTCCGACTTGGAAAATTATGAAAGGCTGGAGTTCTTTGGTGATTCTGTTTTAAAACTGTTCACATCTAAAATATTATACGAAGTTTACCCTGCTTCTGCCGAAGGCGAACTTTCAAAAATTCGTTCCATTTTGGTATCAGATGCAATTCTTGCAAAAGTTGCTATCAAAATAGGGTTAGATAAATTAATAATTTTGGGCCCATCGGAGGAAAAACAAGGCGGAAGAAAGCGAGAATCCAATATAGCCTGCTCACTTGAAGCAATACTCGGGGCGTATTACCTGAGTGGAAAGCGCAGTGAAATAGAAAATTTTATAAAGGAGTATATAGTTGTATACGCAGATGATGTGGATAAACATTTTGCAAAATACAATGCCAAAGACATTCTGCAGCAATATACGCAAGGGAAAAATAAAACCCGACCTGAATATAATGTAACATCGGTAAGCGGGCCTGCTCATAAGCCAAACTTTGAAGTTGAAGTAGTTTGGGAAGGCAAAATAATAGGAAAAGCATGCGGCAGTTCTAAAAAAGAAGCAGAGCAAACCGGTGCATATAATGCGTGCAAACAACTTGGTATCATTGAAGAATAGACATGGTGAAAATTTCCCAAACACACTTATTATGAAATAAAACAAAATAACCCACATGGCTAATAACCGACAAGGCTATTTTAATAAGCGTATTTTTTACACTTTATGCCCAAATATTCTCACCCTTTGAAGTTCAGACACGTTTACAAAACTTAAAACTTCCTCTTGACATTTTATATTATATGTTGCATAATAAAAATGTTAGATGAAGTGTTAAATAAACACTTATTTACAAAAAGGTTCACGGAGGTGAAGGGTATGCAAATAAATAAAATCTCAAATATAATATTTAAAGAAAACGACCAATTAAAAAATATAGAATCACAAAATGCAATATTAATGCTAAGAGATAAAAACGCATCAGTCAGATTTCAGCAAAACAAAGAAGTTGCTCAAAAGGCAGATGCATTAAATACAAACCCGCTAACTGCTCTTGGGTACAAATTGTATAGAACATTCAGTTTAATCAGGGACAATGAACCGGTTGAAGTTGAAGGTCAAAAGCATTTAAACACATTAGCTTAAATATAAATTCTATAATATAATACACACACATAATTTAGCGATAATTATTATAATTATCGCTTTTACTTTTATAATGCGCCCCAATATGTATTTTGATGCAAAAAAGTTATTGTCAGGTGGAACCTGACCTACAGAAGATTAAATGTGAAATTAGAAGATGATTTATAAACTAAAACATAGA
>CACYKP010000015.1 GCA_902775025.1 uncultured bacterium
CCTTGAACAGGCGGTAACTCTATCTCTGTAACTTTTGCCTTTTTAACCTTTGTTCGTTTCTTTTTAAATGTCGGTTTTAATTTTGACCAAAAAGATTTTTTTTGAGGCTGGATATTTGTATTATTATCAGCAGAATAGCAGACATTTGTGATAAAAAATGCCCCTATAAATAAACTTGTTAAAATTTTCCTAATATGCTCTTTCTTCAAATTTCCCTGCTTAAAAAACTAAATAATAATACAATATTTTATACTTATTTAACGAAATATACAAATACAAAGTTCAATTAATAATACTGCCTCTGATATTTAACTCATTATTCCCATTTTTTCCCTTAATGAAGTTGCAGAGCCTTCATATCCGGCACGTCCCATCAGGGCATACATATAATCTTTAACCTGCTCTACTCCGGGTTGATCAAAAGCGTTTATGTTATACAATTCACCCGAGATTGCAGTCTGAACCTCTAACATATACAATAATTGTGCAATATTATATTCATCTATTTTATCAATAGTTATTGATAACGACGGTCTTTGATTATCAACTAATGAGACTTTTGTAGAATACATCTCCGCCCTTAATAGGTCATTAACTGTTTTTCCGCCCAAATATCCGATACCAGTATATTCAAATATTTTAGGAATATCCAAAGTTGTATCAAATTCACCAACTCTAATAAAAGTAACAACCTTATCATTTGGTCCTTCATTAAATAATTGCAATTTTGTATGCTGAGCAGTAGCACCATAAGCCTTAATTGGTGTTAAACCTGCATTAACAATTTCACCTGCTCTGTTATATTTTTTCCCCAAAGATTCCGCAATAAGTTGGACATACCAATCAGGAATGTACTTAAGCCGGCTTGAATATGGCATTAAAACGGTGGAGCGTTTTCCTTTTTTGGTATCCATTAGATAATGTATTAATGCAAATTGAGCCGCTATATTTTGATGAATATCCGTATTTTTTAACTCTAAATCAATATCTTTAATTCCGTTAATAATTTTATCAATATCCAATCCGACAAGCGCAAACGGCACAAGTCCTACAGAAGAAAAAACAGAAAAGCGACCTCCGATGTCATCAGGAACATAAAAAATCTTATACCCCTCCTGATCTGCCAATTGTCTTAATATTCCCATTTTTTTGTCTGTCGTTGCTACTATGTTTTTTCTATAATCATCACCGAGAGCTTCTTGCATAAGATTTTTTACTACCATAAACTGAGACATGGTTTCAGCAGTATCACCCGATTTTGTAATAACATTCACTAATGTTTTCCTTAAATCCAACACCGCAAGTAAACCGTTTATTGTGTCAGGATCAATATTATCAAGAAAGAATATTTTGGGTAAATTATTCCTTTGCTCCGCAGAAAGCATATTCCAATACGGTTTTAAAAGAGCCTCTGTTACAGCAATTCCGCCTAATACAGAACCGCCTATACCCAAAACAAGGATATTATCAAACCGACCTTCAACCATTGATGCAAACTCTTTTACATACCAAACAGTTTCCTCGTTATACCCGAGGTTCATCCACTGCAAGCATTCACCCGGTTTATCTTTTCTTTGGTTTAAACTTTTTATTATATCAGAAATTTTTCCTGCATAATCATTAAATTCTTGTTCTATATTAAGACCGTGCTCTTGTCCTAATACACTTATGTCAGTACATTTCCAATTTAATTTCAACATAAAACCCCTCAAAAACTCTCTTTATCTAATATTAATTGTACAAAAAACATCATTTTTTGCAAGTTAAAATCACTATGTAATAATATATTTCATTGAGATATAGCGATATTAAATTTTTTAGATTTAATATTTTATGGTAAACTTTAATTAAGAAGATTAATAAAAAGAGAGACAAATGAGTAATCCACTAAAATATACTTGTTTATTTGGAGGCGGAGCAATAAGAGGTCTTGCTTATGCAGGTGCCATTCGTGCAATGGAAGAACTCGGAGTCGAATACGACATTGTTGGAGGTTCTTCTGTCGGCTCTATTATTGCATCTCTGATTGCTGTGGGATATAAATCTTATGAAATAGAAAACTTTTTTATGAAAGTTAATTTTGATTTATTCAAGGATATACATTTAGGCTTTAGAAAATCATTTGCACTTTCTAAAGGCGAAATATTCTTGGATTGGCTTAATGAACTCCTTAAAAATAAGGTTGAAGGAGTAACCGGACGTAATATAACATTTGAAGATATAAAACAAGATTTGGTTATTATAACAACAGACATAAAAAACTTCCGTCCGCAAGAATTTTCAAAAACAACAACTCCTGATTTTGAAGTAGCAAAAGCAATCAAAATATCATCAAGTATGCCGGGTTTTATGGCTCCGTTTGAATACAACGGAGGAGAACTTGTTGACGGTGATTTACAAAAAGCTTCTCCTATGTGGAAATTATCCGAACAATTAAATAATTCAGAAAGCCGAATTTTAGAATTCAGACTTGAAGGAGATTACAATAAAGATGAAAAAAATCCTATAGCATTTATTAATACCGTATATAGCTGTGTAACAGATGTCGCAACAGATTTTGTAACTGAAATATACGGTAAAAATGACAGATACGATTGTATTAGTATTAATACAGGAGATATCTTCTTTGCCGATTTTAATCTCGATAAAGACTCAAGAAGAAAGCTTATTAATATTGGATATGAAAAAACAATCCAGTATTTTACCCAAAAGCTTCCTGAAAAAAAAGAAAAACTAATAGATGTTTATTCAAAAATATCTAGATACCTAAAGAAAAGCAAAAAAGGTTTAAAACTAAAAAATGTAGAAGAAGCTCAATGGTGGCTAGGAGATATATTCATAGAACTTTGCGAAAACAAAGAAATTGTTGATAAGCATATTTACAATCATATTGTTGACTTGAAAAATAATATAAGTAAAAATATATCAAAAATACTTTTCCTTCATACATTCTTTAAACATTCAAAAGAGCTGGAAAAACAATATGACAATTTAATAACTATTATAGACACAAGAATTGCTGAATCAAAACTTTACCTGAGACAAATAAAGCCAGTTATAAATCTTGAGCCAAAAGATGATAACAACAAATCAAATAACGTTGAAGAGACTGATGCTAAAGAAACAGAGAACAATTAACCGGCAATTAAAATGTTAAGTTTTGTAAAACTTTAAAAAAAAATGGGGTATTTCTGTAACATTTCTTAACAAAACTATTGAGTTTTATATACCAATGATATATCATGAATATGTAAGGATTATATAAGTTATGTGTTTAAACAAATTTTCCTTACAGGATATGTGAACAATTTTTATCCCTAAAGATTTACCCAATAAAGATTTACCCCATAGGAGTTTAAAAGTATGAAAGAACAAGTTATTGAAATGAAAAAAGTTAGCACTTCTAATCCTTTTAGAGAAAATTATGCTACCGCACCATCTGCTGACAACGAATTTAATGCTTATGTAAGAAAAGTGAACAACTACAAAGATTTAAGCGCTGATGAAGAAAAAGAAATTGCATTAAGAGCAAAACTGGGAGACAGCAAAGCTAAGAAAATTTTGGTTCAAGCTAATTTGAAATTAGTTTTGACAGTAGCAAGAAAAGCCATTCATGTTTCAAAATTGCCATTCACAGATTTAATTCAAGAAGGTAATCTAGGTTTGATGGTAGCTGTTGAAAAATTTAATCCAAACCTCGGCTACAGATTTTCTACTTATGCAACTTGGTGGATTAAACAAGCTATGTTCAAAGCTATATCAGAACAAGGACATTGTATGAAAGTTCCTGTATATGTGCAAGAGACTTTGTCTAAATTCTCTAAAATCAAAGCAGAAATGGAAAAGATAAACAATACAACTGTAACAATTAAACAAGTTGCCGAAAAAATGAATATCGAACCTGAAAAAATTAATTCTTATTTATCTGCCTATACTTCCACTGTATCAATAGAAGGAAGCTTTGACGGAAAAGACGGAAGCGAAATGTCTGTTGCGGAAATTGTACCTGATGATAAAGCCACAGTTGAAGAAAACATTGAATATGACGAACTAAAGAAAGATTTACACCAAGTTATATCTGTTCTGAAAGACAGGGAACAAACCGTAATCAAAATGAGATTTGGCTTAGAAAATTTTGCTAAAACAACATTGGAAGACATAGGTAAAATGTTTGGTGTAACAAAAGAATGCATAAGACAGACAGAAATGAGAGCATTAAACAAATTGCGTTCCGGCTTATCATCAACCTGCTATGCAAGATAAAACAAAATTTATAATTGTTATAATACGGCTTGAAGTAATCAAATCCGCACCTCCCCAAATAGGGAGAAATGGAAAAGAGGATTATACCGTAAGACCATTTTACAAAGACTTTGGCTTTACTGACACCTGATTAATAAAATAGATAATTAAAGACTTTTGGGAGGAATGTATGAATATTGTAGTCAGAAAACTTTCTATACTTAAACAAACAATTGATAAAAAAGAACTGAATGCCAAAATAAAAGGCAGATGTTTATGCAGTTCAGACATCAAATTAAAAAACAATATCGAATATCTGATAAATAAACTTAGTTTGTCATAATCGGGATTGGTACAAGTCTGGAATAGAACTTATATTCATTAAAGTTCTTCGGCAGAAAATTCCAATATCTGTATATAGTTAACCCTTGTTTATTGAGTTCTTCGACAAGAGTATCCGCATTTGCGGCAGTATCAACCAAACACGGATAACAAAAAGGATTTGAGTTCAAATCTATATTCAATAGATTGTGAGCTTTATACTTGTTGTGCAATATAATAAATTTCTGTTTTCTTATATTTTTAATTCTTTCATCTATAATAATATCTTCCATAGGAAATTTATTATTGCTTTTTAAATATAAATATGACGTTTCAAATCCGAATTTATGCCCCGCATTAAAGCAAGCAAAACCTTGAGGTTCATCAAAATATGCATGTGCATTATCAACTATTAATCGGGGATACTTTTCAACAAGTTTTTGAACATTTGCAGAACAAACTCCCCAATAGTTCGGATATAATATAAATTTTTCTTCCGAAAATTCTTCAGCTGGATAAAAATTATCATCTATATGATAAAAAAGAGGTCTGCATCCTTCCGCCACAAGAGTATGTCTAACTGCATCACATAAATAATATGGAATTTTTATTTCTTTTATTTTATAGGTTCTTACAAGATATCTTATGGCATTACGAGCTAAATCAAACTTTAAAACTTTATACATAATAAAATTATTATACTAGCAAAAATTTTTATTATGGGTTTTAAATTCTATATGAACATAACACCGGTTAACATAAAATCATATACTCCTAATTTTAAAAGCTACGTTGATGATGGAATTATAGGCTTTGATGACAGTATTTCTCAAAAAAGAAGAAACTTCATCAGAGAACACTACAACAGTTGGCATATGCCATATCACAGCATATACAATAGTGAACACAAATTAACTGATTATCAAATGAAAATATTGATTGAAAATTTTGAAAAATACCATGATATCCAAAAAATAAATGGAACAAATATATATAGAGGACAAACACTTGTTGATAAACCGGAGTATATTTAGACACTCAAAACTAAAGGAATAAAAACAATTATAGATTTAGTCGGATATGGCAAAACATATGAAGAAGAAGTAAATAAATCAGGATTAGATTATTATAGTTACAATATATATGAAAATTGGTGGAATATTACTGATATTAAACCAATCCATGTAAACAAATTGGTTGATTTTTTAAAAAAGATGCAGGAGGATAATATATACATTGCGTGCCAGCATGGTGCAAATGATACGGATATAGCATTTATTCTTAATGACTTTTTTAATCCGTTTCTTGAAGGAAAAGCAAAAACTACTATACCTGCCAGCGATTCTGATTTTCCTATAAAATTGAACACAATTTATGATATGCTTAGTAATATGCATAAAAAAATGTTGGGTTGGGATAAAGAATTTGAGCAAAGATTAATAAAAAAATTGATTTCTATTTAATCACAATTATTTATACTACTTTCAGCTAAAATGATTAGAGGCTCTCTTAGTTATAACGATTTGTGAGATTTTAGATTACGCAATAGAATTTAAGTCTTTGATATAAAGTTATTGTCAGATGAAATAAGAGCGGCTTACAAAATTGTAAGCCGCTTATTTTTAGATTTTTATACTAGAGCCATCAAGCTTTTATATATTTACCCCTTTACCCCTTTAGCCTTTTAATTGGCTCATAACTTCATCGGCAAAGTTGTCATTTCTCTTTTCAAGGCCTTCACCAAGAACAAATCTGTCAAACTTAGTGATATTTAATTTACCGGAAATAAGTTGTTCAATTGTTTGGTCAGGGTTCTTAACGAATGGTTGTTCGATTAAGCATCTTTGAGCCATCAATTTGTTTACACGGCCTTCAACAATCTTAGCTCTGATTTGTTCAGGTTTCTTTTGAAGATCTTCTTTACCCATTTCAATTCTGGTTTCTTCTTCAATAACTGCAGCAGGAATATCAGCTCTTGAAACAAATTCAGGAGCAGAAGAAGCAATGTGCAAGCATATATCTTTTGTTAATGCTTCATCTTTTGCATCAGTTAATAAAAGAACACCAATTTTGCCGTTGTGAATATAAGTAGAAGTATTGCCTTCATATCTTACAAATCTTCTTACAGTAATTTTTTCACCGATAGAAGCGATTTTTTCTTTGATAACATCAGAAATAAGCTTACCGCATTTTGGGCAAGTTGTATTTAATAAAGCATCAACATCAGCCGGATTTGTGTTAGCAATTAACTCTGCAAGACCGTTAGATAATTCAATAAATTCCGCATTCTTAGCAACGAAGTCTGTTTCACAGTTAACTTCAACCATAGCACCGATGCCGTCAGCGACATAAGATGCAATTCTTCCTTCTGCAGCAATTCTGCCCATTTTCTTATCAGCAGATAATATACCTTTTTGGCGAAGAACTTCCATAGCTTTTTCCATGTCGCCGTCAACTTCAACTAAAGCTTTTTTAGCATCCATCATACCTGCACCGGTTTTATCACGAAGTTCTTTTACCATTGTAGCTGTAATATTCATTTATTTTCTCCTTTTTTTAATATTTTTGTTAAAATTGAATTAATGGAAAATTGAAAATTGAAAATGGAAAATCGTTTTAAAATATTTCATTTATAAAGCTTGTTTTACCAAGATTATTTTTAAAATAATTTTCAATTTTCCATTTTACATTTTCCATTCTATTGTTACATCAGTTATACTGTTGTAGCTTCTTCAACCCCTGCATCAGCTGCAGTAATAGCTTCAACTTTACCGCCGTTTGCTTTGTTTTCTTTAAGTTGTTTACCTTCTAAAACCGCATCAGCAAGTTTTGAAGTAATTAACTTGATAGAACGAATAGCATCATCATTTCCAGGGATAATGTAGTTGATGCCATCAGGATTAGCATTTGTATCTGCTAAGCAAATAACAGGAATATTAAGCTTGTTAGCTTCAGCAATAGCAATATCTTCTTTAGCTTGGTCTACAACAAAGATAATATCAGGTAAACCGCGCATATCTTTAATACCGCCTAAAGTTTTGCTTAATTTAGCTAATTGTCTGTTTAATTGAGCTTGTTCTTTCTTTGGTAATTTTTCTGCATGACCTGAATTAATAAAGTCTTCAAGTTCTCTCAATTTGTTAACTCTGCCTCTGATTGTTTCAAAGTTAGTTAACATACCGCCTAACCATCTTCTGTTGATATAATAAGCACCTGCTCTTTTAGCTTCTTCAGCAACAACTTCAGCAGCTTGTTTTTTAGTACCAACAAAAAGAACATTTCTTCCTTTAGCAGCATATTCTCTAACAGCTTCATAAGCTGCATCTAATAAACCTGTAGTTTTTCTAAGGTCAAGAATATAAATACCATTTCTTGCTCCGTAGATATACGGTTTCATTTTTGGGTTCCAATGTTGTGTTTGGTGTCCGAAGTGAACGCCTGCTTCAAGTAATTCAATAAGTGATGCTGTTGACATCTCATTTCTCCTTTTGTTTTAACTGTGTTTTACTACGGGAAATATAACTCCATTGGGATAATATAAGTGATATGCTATTTATCGGCTTATATTTGTTTTTATTTACCCAACTAGGGCGAACCTATCAAGCTATAAAACCAATAAAATCGTATTATAAAAATAATCAAAAGTAAAGTAGATATACTGCGTTTATTGATTTTTCATGGTTTATTTTGGTATAAAATAGTTTTATGGATATTTTTATTATAAATAAATCTAATGTTAATAATATAAAACACGATTTGTTAAAACAATTCCAATTTAAGGACATAACAAACGAAGAAAAACTAAAAGAACACTGTTTTGCGTATTTAATGCTGGATAGAATTTTAAAAGAATTTTATAAAACAGACAATAGAGCTATAGAATTTGTAAACAAAAAACCATATTTAAAAAATAGGGAAAAATTTTTTAGTATTAGTCATAGTGAAGAATTCCTCGCCATTGGATTTTCTGATAACGAATGCGGTATTGATATTGAAAAAATCAAAGACAGAAATTTCTTATCAATTGCAAAAAGAATGAAATTTGATTGTAATACCTTAGAAGAATTTTACAAAGCTTGGACAAAATATGAAGCAGAATACAAGCTTGGAGAAAAATCAAAAAGCATTAAACAAATTATATTGGAAGGGTACGCAATAACAGCTTTGAGCAATAATATTAAAGAAGATTTTATTATTTACATCCAAAACGGAGAAACTTTTTCTAATTTATAAATCCCATTTTATTAAAGTTTCCAAAGATTATGCCGTATATAAATTTATACAAGGAGGGCATAATGGCAAAAATAATTGACTCAGGTAATAATTCCAGAAGAATAATACGACTATCTGCTGACGATGTAATATCTATCGTAAGAGAATATCAAAACACGGTTCAGAGAAGTTCAAGTGCAGAAAACACGAGAGATATATTAGAAAACAGGGTATTTTGCATACCGGAAGATATTTAAAAAGCATCTCCTCCTGACAAATCAGTAAGAGCATTCTTTGCTTCTGCAAAAGTAGGATCTTGTTCCAGAACTTCCATATAAAGTTCTTTTGCTTTTTCTTTATTACTGTTTTCATAAATTAGAGCTAAGTTATATTTTGCTTGAATTAACTCAGGATTATAAGATATTGCTTTTTCAAAAGCTTCCTCTGCATTCTTTATATCATGCTGAGCTGCATACATTAAACCTAATCTATACAATCCTTCAGGATTTTTCCCGTCAATGTTTAACAAATCGGTAAGAGCTTTTTTCTCTTCAAAGAAGTTACCAAGCTCATGCTGTGCTTCGGATAACATTAACAAATATTTAGGCTTGTAATTTCCGTCTTTATCATAATTCAAAGCTTTATTAATAAATTCAACCACATTCGGATAATTTTTTTGTTCATAGTTGTTTAATGCAAAATGAAAATAAACTTCCGGATTTACGGGACTGTATTGAGAAGCAGATTCCAATAATTCCAGTGCTCTGACATAATCCTTGGCTTCCGTCGACGGAATTGACCATTTTATATATAATTCACCAATAAGTGAATTAATCAACTTAACCTCTTTCTGTGTCGCTTTATCAAGAAGTATCATATATTTATCCAAAGCCTTTTGATATTCACCATTGGCAATATAGGCTTGAGCAAGTTCAACAGTAACATCAAAACCGTTTTGAGACATCAAAGCTAGATCCTCTAATATTACAATACCTTCACCTGTCCTGCCGAGTTTTAAATTAAAACCTGCTATTCTGTCTCTTATTTTAAATTTATCCGAACCCTGAACATCCAGCAATTTTTCTAAATACGCTATCGCTTTTTCATAATCTTCGGTTTCTTCATATAAATCGACCAACGTTTCAAACACCCAAAGTAAAACCTTCGGCTCTGTTACAAAACTTAGCATTAACAACAAAGTTTCTATAGCCATTGGGTAATTACTGATTCTGATGTACAACTCCGTTAATTTTTTATTTGTGTCAACATCCTTTGGATATATATTTAATCTTGATTTATAAGCCTCAAAAGCTGCCGGATAATCGTGGATTTGCTCATCTAATTCTGCAATTATTGAATAAATATCTGCCGCAATATTTTGTTCTTCCGTTAAATCCACTAATTCATTATACAAAGCTATAGCCATTGAATATTGCTCTGTTTCGGCATACAATTCCGCAAGAGTTTGAACGACTTCCTTATCTCTTTTTCGTTTTTCATATACCACAGAAAATTCATTTATTGCTTTATTATAAAAGCGTTTTCTTATATAGCATCTGCCTAAAACATAGTGAGTGTCAATATCATTAGGACGCTTTTTTAAAATCGTTTCACACTGTTTTATGGAAAGATTGTATTTTCTATCTTCATAATAAGCCTTTGCCAAGAATTTTCTTACATCAGTATGCCCCGGCACTCTGTCCAAATACTTTGATGCAAGTAACTCTACAAGAGGGTATTCCCCTTTACTGAAAAGAATATCAACCTGTTCTAATATATTTTTTGTTGATAGCTGCAGCTCATCCCCTTTTGATACTCCTTGAAACAATATAATTGAATACAAGGCATATATAGCAGCACCGGCAACTACAAAAGCTACAACTATTAATACTATATTTGAACTTAACATTTTTGCTTTCTCGATATTTTAAACAATGAATATATTATACATTATATTTAAAAAAAAATAAAACTCATAAATTTACCAGTTTTATATATTTTTATCGGTTAAACATACACTATGCACATTTGTCGGGCATGGGTAAATTAATGCGGAAGAAGTTCGAAAATATGACTTGCACTTAAAGCACAGTTCATATTTTTAGAGGTTTACTTTTGTTAAAATTTAGTTATATTAATAGTATGAAAAAAGCGATTTTCTTTATAATGTTAATATTTCTAGCCTCTAACACTTATGTTGTTGCTGATGATTTTTTTGACAATTATACCGGAATAGACAGAGCTTGGGACGGACAAAAAGCTATAACCAACAAAGAGTTTGAAGAAGCTATTAATACATTAACAGAAAAACAAAAGAAAAAAGAAGCTAAGGCTAAAAAAAGAAAAATTAAAAAAATTAGCGGAGGCGGAACAAGCTTGCACAAAGGACTTGAACCTACTGCAGAAATACTTGAACAAGAATCCCTAAAAACAAAAGGAGAATTTGACGGACAGCTTTTAAACATTCCCGTTGATATTATTATTGATGGTAACACTCTGGAACGAGGGTACTATAACGTTTTTGGAGAAAAAGACAAAAACGGAGAAGTTTATCTTTCATTCTACCAAGCACATTATTTTAAGGGAAAAGTAAAAGCCCATGTTACTAAAAATGACTTTAATGACGATAATTTAGATTTTGTTAAGATTGAACCCTATGACGACAACTATATAAAAATAATGTTTGGTTCATTGGATTTTAATGCATATACATATTTAAGATACCTGCATGACTAATACAAAATAATTTTATTCGCACAATTTTTAATGTTTTAGTAAAATAATATTGAGGTAAAATTATGCGCGAAACTAAAATATGCAGATTTTGCGGAAATATTATATATAGCGATGAGCATAAGTGCAAATACTGTAAAAAAAATCTTGATGTGGAAGACACACCCGATATGTTCTGCACTAGATGCAAAGCACCGGTAAATATTGATGACAACTTCTGCCAAAAGTGCGGCGCAATTTTTAATATTCCTGATGAACCGATTCCCGTTAAACGCAATATGCTCGGAATACCTTATAACATAGGAATACTGCTGACATCTCTTGCCATAAGCCTTGCTATAACTGTTTTGACAACATCCGGAAAAGAGGTTACATTTGTTGATTATATTATATATTACTGCATAGCTTTTATAGTTTCCGAGATTGTACTATATGTATATTTTTTACCCTCTGTTATTGCAATAGAAAATAACCATACTAACACATATTTTATATATGTATTTAATTTATTACTCGGAATAACCGTAATCGGCTGGTTTGCAGCATTGATATTTGCGCTTCAATCAAAAGAGGGATAGGAGTAAATCCAAGACAGTATCACTATAACTGTTTCTTTGCTATTCTAAAAAAGAGCTATCGCAACTCAAACTAATTTTACAACTGTCTATACGTTTTTAATTTTATTTACATTGATAAAGATAGCAAAAAAGATTAAGCCTCAATGGAATTAATCCATTGAGGCTTAATCTGGGAAAGAGTTGACGGAACTCGAACTGATTTTGACAATGTTCTTGAGTTCTTAATTTTGTTAATTTCAATCGGTAGAGTTAGCAAAAATATTTTTTAGAAGTTTTTAAATATTAGTAAATATACTTTAAGGAAGGAAACACAATGAGTATTTTTCAAAAAGTTACGCAAAATTTTACAATAAAAGAACCACAGCTAACACGCAGGTTGTTTCAAGGCGGTTGGGAGCAAATGGGACATGTAAAACGAGAACCCGATACAAGAACAACAGAACAATTATTAGAAAATATTGATTATTTTGCTCAAAAATGTCCGGAAGTTGCACAATTTAAAGATGAACTTAAAGAAATGAGTCCAAAACATCTTGGTTTAGTATCTGATATTTGTGAATTAGCAAACCATCATGAATTTATAAATACTGCAATAAATATCAAGAAACCTGCAAAAAATGGTAAGAGCTTATTTCAGTTTTTATTGGAAAAGCTACCAGTAGCTTCAAGGGAAAATCCTGCTTCTTTAGAATTATCACAAGAAATTATTAATAATGCAGATGCTACTGCTGCAAAATATGCTCTAGGGTCATTAAGTCCGTTATATGATTGTAAAGATGCAGCACAACATATAGAAGCAACTATACCTTTGGTAAGTGATATTGCTGAATCCACACTAAATGGCGGATATACAATGGATTATTCAAAAGAACAGAACTTCGTAAATGGAATAAAAAGCTTTATTTCACCAAATGTTTTATTAGAAAAATTACGAATGTTATCAAAAATTATAAATGCAGCAGAAAAATCAAATGCACAATGCCAAATAGATGCGTTCCCTTTTGTTACAAATCATACTCCTACAGAAACAATTATAAGAAATATGGAAACTTTTAAAAATATTGCCCCCCATATGGATGGTAAAACAATTAATCTTACCGAATTTTTAGAAAGAAATGTTAACATTCAATAAATACATTTTGAAAGAGTTACACCTTGTGGAGTTCTCATGAATACTGGGTACAAAGTAATAGGCGGTTTGGGGTAAATCCAAAACCGCCTATTACTGGGAAAGAGTAGTCGGAACTCAAACTGATTTTGACAATGTTCTTGAGTTCTTGATAACACTAATTGAGGTTAATATAGAATTTTCTTAATATGATTGTGTTTTGGGCATTGATTGTAACAAATTGTAAATTTGGTATCTAAAAAAGAACAATTATTTCTTTTTAATATACTTTATATATACATAAGTGAAGAATATTATAAAAAGGAGAAGAAAGAATGGCTCGAGTAGACTTATCTAAAGCAACGGCATCTAACTGGAAGCAATTAACTAATGCAGCAATAAAAGATGCAAAGTCAAGATGTGGTAAAGCAAATATATGGAATGGCAGAGCAGAATTAAATGCAATAAAAAGTTATTTTCGTGACGTATATAGTATGACCGATTTAGAACCTTCACAAGATAACACAAAAGAAAAATTATTTAAAAATATGTATCGTACATTATTTGATGCAGTAACAGAAGCAAACTTGGAAATTGAAGGAACTGATTGTTGGTAATAAACAGCAAAACTGTTGATTTGAAATTCTACAAAATATTATAAAACAGACCGATTAATAATCGGTCTGTTTTAGTTAATCTGGGCATGAAGAGACTCGAACTCCCACGCTTGCGCACTAGTTCCTAAGACTAGCGTGTCTACCATTCCACCACATGCCCATGTTTATATGTCATTTAAGACCTTACGGTCTTGAGCGTGTCTACCCCTCTCTCAAAAACAGCCCACAGGACTCTTTTTGTTCGGCAGAGTACCACATGCCCTTGGCTTTTATTTGGTAGGTGCAAATAATCTGATATTATTTACCCCTACCCATGCTTATATGTCATTTAAGACCTTACGGTCTTGAGCGTGTCTACCCCTCTCTCAAAAACAGTCCACAGGACTCTTTTTGTTCGGCAGAGTACCACATGCCCTTAGCTTTTATTTGGTAGGTATAAACAATCTAATATTATTTACCCCTCTTGAATATACCAAGAGCATAACTGTTTGTCAAACATTAACATTACCTTTTCTGATTTCCGTTCTGTTCAACCAAATCTTCCACCCATACAATCGTAACAGGTTTTGGCTTCACTTCATAAGGGTTTGAGGCGACTTTTTCATATTGTTTTATCTTTTGGTTTAGTAATCTGAAAAAACTGTAAACTTTCATACGTTAATAATTACATTATTTTTATTGAGACAAATTGGAATTAAGTACTATATTCCTAAATCTTTTCATAACACATTTTCGTAACCGATTATGCTAAAATTATTTTATGTTATACGTTTTATCAGGTGTTTTAGCGAGAATCGTTTCAAATTCTTATTTGAACGTTTTTCAAAAATTTTTGACAAACAACGGCAGCAAACCCTCTGTTGTAAACTTTTATACTTATTTTGGGTTATCAATACTGTCTGTTTTTTTAATACCCTTTTTTGAAATAGAACTCTCATCTGCAATCTTAACTAACTTTGCAATAATGGGATTGTTAGGAGCTTTAGGAAACTACTTTATTATAAAAGCACTTTCTATAGGAGAGTTATCATCGATTGCACCTATAAATTCATACAAGCCTGTTATTGCAACACTTGTTGCATTTTTTTATCTAAAAGAGATTCCTTCCTTATACGGAATAATCGGAATATTACTTATTATATTTGGAACTTACGTTCTTTATGATAATAATAAATACAACAAAAAGGCCATTTTTTACAGAGTTTTAGCTTTAATCTTTTCCGGAAGCGAAGCAGTATTCATAAAGAAAATAATTCTGCTTACAAATATTCCGACCTCATTTGCACTTTGGGCATTATCAGGATTAATTTTTTCACTCCTGTTTGTTCTCTATTCCAAGCATAAACTTGCTTTCCCTAGTATGAAATATCAGGGACTTTTAATTCTGTCTGTCGCAATAATGCAATATTCAACAAACTTTGTTTTCTCTAAAATTAACGTATCTTACGCTCTTGCTCTATTCCAATTATCAACTCTTTTAAGTGTATTTTTAGGTATAAACATATTCAAAGAAAAAGGTTTGAAACGCAAAATAATAGCTTCACTCATAATGATATCAGGGGCTCTGGTAATTATATTATCCTGAAATTTTGTTATTTCATGTGCTTAAAGATTTCATCAGCATCTTGTGTATTAGCGTAACAACCGAAAAATGCCGTATTATTAGGGTATTTTATTAGTAGCTTAACCATCCCTTCAGTTTTTGAGATAATAACCTCTGTGCTATCAGCCAAATTCAAAGTTAAATCACCGCTAATATTCCTCAACAGTTTTTGAAAATCATTATAAGAGAAGTTTGTTTTATTTTTTTCAAAATACTCTATAAGTTCTTCATTTGGTCTGTATTGTTTATGTTCAACATTCTGCTTTGGCTTTTGCTCATCGTTATTTATTCCAAAGTTTTGAGCATACTGTTTATACATAAAATCCATTTCCATAACAACCACCTTTTACGTGAATATAGCTTTTTCTATATTCATATCCTTCTATTTTGCTTTATCATAACTATTTTTTAAATTCGTTTTTACGAAATTTTGAAAATCTTGTACATTTTTACTTTCATTGCTGTTTTTTTGTGCAGCTTTATACTGTGGTCTTCTGACTCGCGTATCTATCATAGATTTTTTACCCATATTTGTATCCTCTTATTTTGCTCTATCAGGTTTTTTGCTTAAATTAACTTTTACGAAATTTTGAAAATCTTGTACATTTTTACTTTCATTGCTGTTTTTTTGTGCAGCTTCATACTGTGGTCTTTTGGGTCGTACATCTACTGCTGATTTTTTACCCATATTCATTATCCTCTTATTGTATTACAAATATATTATCGACATTTTTTTCATAAACTTTAGCAAAATCAAAAAAAAATTTACAATTTTTTACAAAAAATAATAAAAATATAGCTTTTTGCTAATTTTTTTAAAGACAACAAGAACTTTAATTCGTTTAACAACACACTAGATTTTGTTTTTCTTGCAAAGCCTTCAAAGCGAATTTTTAACAGCCGCAATTAAATAGAGTTGTGGTAATTTTGCCCACAAAAAGAGATTATAACTTGCAATCCCATGTCTTTATACTTGCGGAAGTTCGTCTAAGATTAGTTTTCCCAGCCTTCCTTCCCTAAAGTCTTTTAGAACATAGATTGCAGTACGTTCAGTATCGGGATTATCTCCCCTTATTATCCAATTCCTGTGGGCTGCAATTGCTTCAAGGGTTAAATCTTCTGTTTTATAGTACTCTTTAATAAAATTACTATTTACCCCTTCCCCCAGCATTTCTAAAAGGGCTTTAGCGACAGGTTCAGGAGAGTATGCATTTTCTGAAACAGAGCTTACAAATGCAAGTTTTGTTGCCTGCAATTGGTCATCTTGACGAGTGGGAATAATCCCCGGAGTATCCAATAAGTCAAGTTTAGGGTTAATTCTAACCCATTGCTGCTGCCTTGTAACACCTGCTTTAGCTCCGATTTTTGCCTTTGATGAACGTGTAAGTTTATTTATAACGCTTGATTTACCAACATTAGGCATCCCGACAACCATCGCTCTTGCAGGTCTTCTTAGAAGCCCTTTTGCTATAAGAACTTGAATTTTAGGTTCGGAAAGTTCTACTGCAGTTTTTACGACAGTATTCAAATCATTGTTACCCTTCGCCTCCGTAACAATAACTTTGCATTTTGTACTTTCTTTTAAATATTCACACCATTTGGCAAGTTCATTTTTATCAACTAAATCAGCTTTATTCAACAAAAGAAGCCTTGGTTTATCTCCCAAAAGCTTCTCTATGTTATCATAACTACTTGATAAAGGTATCCTTGCATCTCGTACCTCTATAATCACATCAACAAGGTTTAGTTTTTCCTTTAACTGACGTTCCGCCTTTGCTATGTGCCCTGGGTACCAGTGAATATGAACCTTATCTTTTTTCAATTTTTTCCTTAATTCTTGTTGCTTTACCTGAACGTTCTCTTAAGTAGTATAATTTAGCACGTTTAACATCACCTTTTCTTTGAATCGTAATTTTGTCAATACGCGGAGAATATACTAAGAATACACGTTCAACACCAACACCTTGGAATACTTTTCTTACTGTAATTGTTTTGTTAATACCTGAACCGTGTTGAGCGATAACAGTACCTTCATAAGCCTGAAGTCTTTCTTTGTTACCTTCAATGATTTTTACGGAAACTCTAACTGTATCACCTGTGTTGATTTCAGGTAATTCACGAGTTGTGTATTCAGATTCTAAATTTTTAATAATCGGATTCATTTTTGCTATTCCTTATATTTTGACTACTGTACATATAAAACAATCTTAAATAAAACAGGAGTAAATGTAAAGGGGGAAAAATATAATAGAGGTAAAATGTTAAATTTTGTAACAATTCTGAAAAGCATATTAGTACATGTGTTACAGGTTTGTAAACATGTGGAACATGACAAATGTAAAGCGTATAATACTCAAAGGATTGATATGTTATCACGTATAGTAAAGAAGTTAAAATGGTGTAATGTATATGTTCACGGAACATATTTTACTTCTCACGCAAAGGAAAGCAGAGAAGCATTTGTTATGCCTAAAAGAGATTATCAACCACAAGTATCAATCCCAAAATCAATCCTTTGTTTATTAAGAAATGGCTTGAGTTTGGGAGGTTTATATGGTAAGCATTAATACAAACCTCTCATCATTCTTAGTAAAACAGCAATTGTCCAGTTCAACAAGGTCGCTAAATCAAGCCATTGAACGTATGACAACAGGCTTTAAAGTCAATCACTCCTCAGATAACGCTGCAAATTATGCCATAATACAAAACATGGATAAAAACATCAACGCTTATGATGTAGCTGCAGACAATGTTGCAATGGGTTCAGATTTTGCTGCGGTTGCAGATGATGCACTTACTCTGGTAAGTTCTCATATGCAAAGAATCAAAGATTTGCTGACTCAAGCTTCTAACGGAACTTACGGAGAAGATTCAAGAAAAGCTATTCAAGCTGAAGTAGATTCTCGTTTAGACGAAATTAACAGAATTTTTAAATCTACGGAATACAATGGAATTAATCTTTTTAACAGTGCAATTCTGCCTTCTACTTTGAATGTAAAAATTGGTGATATAAATTTAAAAGCAGGTTCTTTTAATGTTAACGTCGGTGGTGCTGATTTTACTGTTAATATTACAAATGACGACAGTTTGTATTCCATTATTTCAAAATTGAATGCCATAGGAGTTGATGCTGATTTTAATGAAGAATCAGGAGTTTTAACCGTTGAACTTGATCCGAACAAAATCACAGATAATGGTACAGGATTTGTTTCAGTTTTAGGTCTTGATAAAACTGACGGTTATCTTGCAGAGAATTTAAAAACAACAGAAGTTTACACTATACTTGAATCTGCAAATGCGAACACTCAAACAATTATAGATTCTGAAGGACACGAAACCTACGATGCGATATCGGTAGATGCTACAATTAATGAATTATTTAATAAATTATGGACTCACCAAATCTCAGGTAATATTAATTCTAACGGAGTTGTAACTTTTAATTCCACAAACGGAAATCGTATTAGCGGAGCATTAGCAGAACAATTGGGAATTAACGTTGATGTTGTTGATACGATATACACAGGTTTAACAGTTAACACGACTAATACGCTTAAGCACTCATTTATATCAAATGCAAACTCTAATACGACTTTGGACAAATTAGGAGTTCAAGCAGGAGAAAAACTTGTTGTTAAAAATACGGAAGGAAATGAGATATATTCTTTCACGGCAGACAATTCATCAATCCAAAACACAACACTCGGTGAACTGTTCAATAATATTGTTGATGCAGGTTATTTATCAAATGTATCCGTAAATAACGGTGTAGTATCTATTACGTCGGACGTCAACAACTATGTAACAGGCTCTATCGCAGACCGTTTCGGAATTAAAATCACTCAAAACGATAACGCTACTTCTGTAGGAATAAGCCAAACAAGTTCTGATGCAGTTATTTTTAACAAAATATCTGACGCAAACAGCAATACAACTCTTGCAGAATTAGGAATAGCAAACGGTGAAACATTTATAATAAATAATAACTCAGGAGAAGAGCTTTACAAATTTACCGCCGATAACATATCAATCCAAAACACTACAATCGGCGATTTTCTCAATGACCTCGTCAACGAAGGTTATTTGACAAGCGCAAATATTACTGACGGGGTCATTTCTCTTTCTTCAAATGTAAACAACTACGCTGCAGGAAGCATTGCTAACAGATTAGGTATCGGAGTTAAAACAACACGCACAACCGAAACCGTTATATACGATCAAACAAGTTCAAGTGCCGTTACGTATGTAGAAACATTATTGGCGGATAAAACATCTACCCTTGCCGATATTGGAATACAAGCCGGAGACACATTAGTAATCCGAAATAATTCCGGCGCTGAGGTGTATGAGTTTGTTGCGGATAATAACACTATTCAAAACACTTCTATAGATGACTTTTTTGGAAGTTTTGTAAATTACGGTTATTTATCAAGCGCAGACATTACAAACGGCGTATTATCAATATCTTCTTACATGAACAACTATGTTACAGGTACAATAGCTGACAAGTTAGGAATTACAGTTAACACAGAAAGTGTATCCGAAACATTCGTATCTGACGTTACAAGCTCCTCTCCTATTTCATACAGAGTTTCAGGTTTAATCGACGGCGACACAAAATTAAAAGATATCGGTATTCAAAGCGGAGACTCTCTTGATGTATACAACCAAGACGGTATTGTTATGACAAGATTTACCGCTTACGATTCATATCTTAATACAAAAACTTTAAATGATGTATTTGACAGTTTAAGCAGCTATGTTAATGCAAACATCTCAAACGGTGAAATATCAGTATCTTCTGATGAGTATTACTATCTGGGAGGTGCTATTGCAAACAGATTAGGAATATCACCTGTTCAGCAAAGAGTTAATGTAACCTCTGCAATCTCTCAAACAAGTTCTGATAAAATAACTTACAATAAAACCGGCCTGATAGAGAATGGCGTTTCTCTTGCAAGCACGGGAATTGAAGAAGGCGACACACTATCGGTAAGAGATAATGACGGAAATATTATTTACACATATTCGGCAACGGAGTATTCTATTCAAAATGATACAATTGATGGTGTTTTTGATTACATTAACAGAATGGGATATATTAGCAATTTCTCTTTATCAAATGGTGTCATTTCTGTATCTTCGTCTGACAATAATTATTTAACAGGCAGCATCGCAGATAAATTCAACATTGGCGTAAACTCCGAATACAGAACCGAAACAGCGGCAATCACAGCAACCAGCGCATCAGCAGTAGCAGGATTGAATTACTATACAACATTAGAAGATTTAGGGCTTCCGAACGCATCTTTTGTAGTTCGCAATCAAAACGGGCTTGAAACAATATCAGTAAGCTCTACTGATTATATTCGTTCGGCATTAGTAGGTGCAGGATTAGAGGTTGATATATCAGGAAATAAAATTACAATTAGCGGCGGTGTAAACAATTATATACAAAGCATGTCGTCCGGTTTGGCCGCTGCTTTAAAAATACAGGTCGGAGAAGGTAAAACTTATGAAGAGCAAAATAATATCTATCACACAAATACCGATTCTTCACCAATAAGCTGTACCGGTTCTTATTCAATGACAGAACGTTCGACATTGCATGATATTACAGGTGTGAACAGTGCATCGGTTACGTTGGATAATGGTACGGTAATTACACTTGGTTCTGATGATTCTGTTTATGACAAGCTAAATTCTTATCTGAGCGTAGATATATACAACGGAAATATTACCATCAGCGGGAAAGGCGGTCGTTCATTAAAAGATATGACACCCGCTTTTGCTAATGCATTAAAAATAGAAGTTGGCGAAGGTAAAACTTATAGCGTATCCAATCCGCTTTATTATGTTAACCCTTCATCATCTCCGAGAACAGTTGAAAAAACTTATACGCTTACTAACTCTTCAACATTATCAGATCTTGGTTTAACCGGTGCATCTTTCACTATGAATAACGGAACAACAATTAATATCAACTCTTCTGATTCAATATATTCAAAATTAAGATCTGCCGGCCTTGATGCTGAATTAGTAAACGGTGAGTTATCTATATCGGGGGACAATTCTAAATACATAAAATCAATGACTCCTGAGCTTGCCGAAAAATTGAATATTCAAATAGGTAACGGTTATAACTATGAAATAAACAGCTACGAATTACACACAAATTCTAATTCTGCAACACAAAAAGTAGAGAACACTATTACTTTAGATACAGAAACTACTCTTATTAATTTCGGAATTAACAGAGCTTCCGTTACACTTGATAACGGTAACATAGTAAACATAAACACCAATGATTCTATTTACTCAAAATTAACAAACGCAGGATTAGATGTAAGTATTAATAACGGTAAAATTACAATCACCGGCGGCGGTGAACATTATTTAAAAAGTATGAGTGCTAATTTAAAAGATGTACTTAAAATAGAAGCAGGAGAAGGTAAATCTTATCAAATCAATACTTCAGACCTGCATACAAATACTCCTTCCGCTACGCAAAAAGTAAGAACAACTTCAACGATTACAACCTCAACTACTCTTGGTGATTTCGGTTTAAATAACGCAACTGTTACTTTAGGTGATAATACTACTGTTACGATTAAAGCAAACGATACAATTTATACTAAGCTGCACGATTCCGGCTTGGATATGCGTATTGGTTTAGACGGAAAAATTTCTTTATCAGGAATTGGTGATAACTTTATAAAAGATATGTCATCAAATCTTGCTAATATTCTTCATATACAAGTCGGAGAAAATAAAACATATTCTGTTAACCACGATATAACTTATTCAAATACTAATTCTAAAACCCAAACATATTTATCTACCGCAACATTAACATCAGCAAACTCATCTACATACAGAATGAGTGATTGGGGTCTGAATACAAACAGTAAAATTTATACAAATAATGTTGCTATTACAATAAACAAAAGCGATAAAATTAGTGATGTTATAACTAAGTTGGGTGAAGCAGGTATTAGAGCGAGCGTAAATAATGAAAACGGAACATTAAAAATTGAAAACTCAAATAACAACTACATCACCTCAGTTGATTCTGCTCTTAAAAATGTTTTAGGAATAGAAGTCGGAGAAGGAAAAACATATAATTCAACAACTGTTACGCACCGTTCCGATACAACTTCTAAAATATTACAAGAAAACATTAAACATACAATAAGACATGATGCAACAGAAAGCACATTATTAAAAGATTTTAATAAAGATAACTTAAATATTGAAGGTGATTTGGTATTTGACTTTGCTGACGGACAAAAAACAGTAAAAATCACATCAAAAGATACAATCGCATCGTTCATAGACAAGCTTAAAGAAATCGGCATTAAAGCAATTTTCAAAGACCAAGCTCTATCAATAAGCGGTAATAAAAACAGCGTTTTATTACTCGACAGCTCTTCAAGCACAACTTCATACTTAGCAGAACTCCTTGGACTTGAATACAAAAACACACTTGAAGGAATTACAAGCAGCAACGATATAAACGCACTTGCTGATTCAATTTATGCGGAAAAATTTAACACTCCAAACTTATTATGCATACAAGCGGGTATACACGGTAATGAACACGACATGATAAGTATGGATATGAGTTTAAAACTAGGCAGAGTTTCCTTCAAGACCTCCGACCCGATAAGTGCATCAAAAGGTTTGGATAAAATTGATCAACTTATCTCTCAAATTAGCGCAAAACAAACAGAATACGGAGCGTTCTCTAATCGTATGGAAAGTGCAGCTGAATCTATTACAGTATCACTTCAAAACCTTGTTTCTTCAAAATCAACTCTTCAAGATGCTGATATTGCAGTTGAATCAAGTAATTATATAAGAGCTCAAATCCTGCAGCAAGCTGCAGCAACGCTTCTTGCTACGGCAAACCAAATTCCTGCAATTGCGATACAGTTAATTTAAAATACTGATAAAATTTTTTTCATATAAAATATTGATAATTTTATTTAGTGAATTTAAAACTATTTCATAATCGACTTCTTCATATTCTGATAAAATTTGTGCAAAGACTTCGCAAATTTTTAATTCTTTGTTCTTTGCAAGTATTTTTATTAATTTTTCAGATTCACTATTTCCAATCCAAAATTCATCATTTATCGTGTCTATTAAGATTATTGAACCACCGTTAAAATTATGTTCAAATCTTATTGCAATATTTTTTCCTAAGGAAATAACAGATTCAGAGGTTAAATCGTTATTGTTCATTTTGCTCTCCCAAAGTATTAAAGTAACTGCACTCTATTCCGGGCGCATTTAGTGTCCCATATTTAATAAATGCTCTGTACGGGCATCCGCTCAAACATAGTTGAATATATTTGCATTTTTTACATAGATGGTTGTCTATCAGTCTTGGCTGAAACATTGGTGTTGTAAATCTGTTTTTCCATATTTCGTCAAAAGAATTATTTTTAATATTACCTATAATAACATCATTAATATTACATTCATAACAAAGGGCAATATTCCCGTTTGCAAATAGTGCTGCTTGTTCGTGATGTTTTTTGCAATGAAAATTTTGCCTTGAAAAAGTTTTTTCTGATAGTTTTTTATCTAACAAATTTTGCCCTTTTTCAAATTTTAAAAAATCAGGTATTTTTATACAAGGTATTAATAACTGTACTTCGGTTTTTGAATATATATCATAGAGCTTTGAAATATTGTAAAACAAATTTTCTGTTGTTGGGATTAAATACTCTTGTTCTGAACTTTCTGCCGTAAATCTGCCAATATTTAACCTTTTAACTTTTAACTCTTTTGATAACAGATACATTTGCGGAATGTAATCTGTATTAATGCTGTTTGCAGTTATTGCAATTTCAACATTTAATTTATTTTTCACCAGATATTTTATGCTATTTATGACTTTGTTAAATACTCCCTTCCCTCGGATTTCGTCATTAATTTCAGCCTCCGGAGCTTCTAAACTCACTTGAATAATATCATGTCTTGTTAGATATTTGCCAAGTTTTTTTGCAATATCTTCTGATATGAGAGTTCCGTTTGTAACAAGTTTAACGGTTATAGAGTGTTCTTTTAAATATTCGATAATCTCAAAAATGTAAGGACAAGTAAAAATCTCACCGCCTGTGAGAATGCAGTATAGAATATTTGCATCTTCTACAAAAAATTTTAATTGTTCAAAAAGTTCTACTTTTGTTAAATCGTTATTAGTGTTATATTTTTCGGGATTATCGTTAAAAAAGCAATGCTTACATCTCAAATTGCAACCCGATGTAACTTGCAAAAACAATGTCCTTGGATAATGATGTATATAATCTTCTTTAGAACTGTATAAAATATCAAATACATCATTATATACATTACGTTCTATCTCTGAGGTTTGCTCCAGCAAGTTAAAACATTTTTCTACAACAGAATTGAAATCTTCAGTTAAGCTTTTCTTTGGCACTACCCAACTACTTCCATACAAAAATCAGAGCAAGGTTCATATTTAGGTTTGTTAGTTTTTGCCGCAGTTAGTGTATAAATTCCATTACCAAGAATAGCTATACCTGGAACTGCTTTTTGAGCCATTGTTTTTACATCGGCTTTATTTGCAAATTTTGTGTTTGCTTTTGAATTTCTCAAAGTTTTTACAATTGGCTTTACTTCACTTAAACTAACTCTTAACATAGCACACACATCCTTTCTTTTTGTAGTTTTTTATTTATTTTATGCGATAAAAATTTAATTGCAAGTGTAGGTTTTGACACACTAAAAAAGCGTTCAAACTTAAATTAAGTTTGAACGCTTTTTTAACTTTATTCTTCCCAGTGCCTTAGTAACCTACAGCACTAGTGCTTTCAACTATAATTTTGAAGCAACCATCAAAGTAGTTTCAGCTAATCTTGTAGAATAACCCATTTCGTTATCATACCAAGAAATAATCTTAACTTGGTTTCCGCCCATTACACGAGTTAATAAAGCGTCAACTGTTGAAGATTGGCTTGTTCCAACATAGTCAGAAGATACTAATGGTTCTTCAGTGTAGCAAAGAACGTGTCCGTCTGCGCCTTCTTTTAATGCTGCATTTACTTCTTCTACTGTAACGTTTTTAGAAAGTTCAAATACAACGTCAACTAAAGAAACGTCCGGAGTAGGAACTCTCATAGCGAAACCGTCCAATTTACCTTTTAATTGAGGAAGAACTAAAGCAACAGCCTTAGCAGCACCTGTCTTTGTAGGAACGATGTTTAAAGCACCTGCTCTTGCACGACGTGGGTCTTTGTGACCTGCGTCTAAGATTCTTTGGTCACCTGTATAAGAGTGAACAGTTGTCATCAAACCTTTAACGATACCAAATTTTTCATCGATAACTTTAGCTACTGGAGCTAAGCAGTTTGTTGTACAAGATGCCATAGAAATTACGTTATGTTTTGCAGGATCGTATTCTTTATCGTTTACGCCTAAAACAATTGTCTTATCTTCATTTGTTGCAGGAGCAGAGATAATAACTTTCTTAGCACCTGCATCGATGTGAGCGTGAGCCTTAGTTGCATCTGTGAAGAAACCTGTTGATTCAACAACAACTTCTACACCTAAATCTTTCCAAGGAAGATTTGCAGGATCTTTTTCTGCAAAGAATTTAATTTTCTTACCGTTAACGATGATGCCTTCTTCATAAGCTTCTACTTCACCGTCGAATTTACCCATAACTGAGTCATATTTGAAAATTCTAGCTGCATCTTCAGGTTTTAAACCAGGGTCGTTGATTGCAACATAGTTAATCTTATCAAAGATACCTTCTCTGATAGCTGCTCTTAATGTGTTTCTACCGATTCTTCCGAATCCGTTAATTGCTACGTTTACCATAATTTTTACTCCTTCTTATTAGTAAAACTTTCTCTTAACATTTCAATCGTAATAAAAACATAGGGGTAAATCAAGGGGATAATAATTATATAAACATTAATTTTTTGTTAATTTGTTTTGTTGATAAAAAAGTTTTTGTTGGTAAGATATCTATATTGATATAGGAATTAAGAGGGAAGATTTAATGTTCATAGATAGGATTAAAAATTGGTCGTATGAACGCAAAATGTTCATATTATTTTTGGTATTACATTTTATTGTTTGGTCTTGTATCGGCTTAATCAGAACGGTGTTACCGACAGACTCATTAGAAGGAATTTATTGGGGATATCTTCACGACTTTGGAACTCCAAAACACCCGCCTCTTGCAGGGTGGCTCACTTATCTGACTTATCTTCCTTTTAAAACGGATTATTCAATATATGCTCTGAGTCAAGCGTTTATAATAATAGGATTTGTTTTTATATATAAACTCGCAAGGCTATTCCTGAACGAAGTTCAATCAATGCTTTCGGTAATTTTTATGGAAAGCTGCTGGGTTTATACTTATATAACAGGGTATTACGGATTTAATCCCGATGTAATCTTACTTATGATTTTGCCTGTTATTACTTATGTTTTCTATCAATGTATGTATAGAAATAAGCCGTTAGATTGGATTAAGCTCGGTGTTCTTGTCGGATTTTGTTTTCTGAATAAATACCAAACGGGAATGTTAGTTTTCGCAATGGCAATTTGGGCATTTATTTTTAATAGGAATACTTTTAAGAATAAATACTTCTATCTTTCAATGGTTATAGCATTTTTAATCTTTTTACCGCATATTTTATGGTTAGTTAAATATGACTTTTTCCCGTTTATGTATTTTGACGGTGAATTATCTTCACCCCATTGGTACAACCATATAACAGCACCTCTAAGATTTTTTGTTGTACAGTTATCCGTTATCGGCGGAATTTTAGCGTTCTTTGGGTTAACAAAACTTATTTATAAATCACCGTTTAAACTTCGTAAAAATTTTGATAAAAAAGACGCAGGATTTTTACTCATTATGGGACTTGTTCCTATAGCTTTACACCTTCTTATGGGAGCCCTTGAAGGCGGAAATATGCGCCCGAGATGGGGATTTGAATTTTGGTATATGTTCAGTATTCTGCTATTTTACTTTTTCCCGACAGAGATTACCAAGAAAGAATTTAACTTCGGATTAAAATGCGGATATTTTGCAATGATAGTTACTTTTATTACTTTAGGTACTCTGCTTGCGGTAGAAAAGAATTACAGAAGTCGTTACCCTGTCGCTCAAATATACGGCGATTTGACTAAGGCTTGGGAAGAAACTACAGATAAACCTATGAAATATATCGGCGGATATATTGAATGGACACTTCCGCTCACAATTTACACACCAACTCACCCTGACTGTATCTTAGATACATTTGGATACAAAAATCCTTGGATAGATGAAGATGATTTGAAGAACACAGGTATTTTAATTTTTGACAGAACTCCTGAGGAAGTAACAAAACAAACCTTCAAATCTTGTCCGTATTTGCCTGAAGATTATGAGGTTAATCCCGTAGAATACAAATTTACGGTAAAAAATGCCTTTGGACAGGAAAGAGAATATACGATTTATTATCATATTGTTCCGCAAATGGGGTAAATATCATTTATTTTAAAAATTATCTTTTTCAATTTTATCTTTGTCTTTTTTATCATCTTCTTCAGATGAAGTTACGGTATTATCATTTACTGTTCCAATGTAGCTTGTATCAACTGATTTATCAACATCAATATTCTCCATATCTTTGCTGATACTTTCTGTTGTAGCAAGCGAACTTTCTAAATTTTCAGTAGTATCATCCGCTATTTCAACAGATTCTTCAATATCGTTATGCAAATTGTTCCTGACATCAATTTCCTCACTAATATCAGAGGCGATTTTTACTTGTTCTACTGTACCGTATGTACTCATACCTGCGCCTGCCAATGCTAATCCTCTCATTATTTGCCCATATCCTGTCAAAGACAACATAGGAGAATGGAATGTAAGAGCAGCTGCTGCACCAAATCCCATAGCAGCATTCGCACCTTGTGCGACAGCTTCAACAGTAGCAGCAGTTTTTGTATCTTCATCATATCCTGAAGCATATTCAGCAATTTCATCTACATTTTGGAAAATTGCGTTAGCATCGTCAATTGTTTCTTCCTCGGATTCAATATCTTCATTTTTTCCGTCAACATCTTTACTAGTTTTATCTTTTAAATTTTTTATTTCACCTTTTAATGTATCTATATCCATAGGTAAAGTATCAAATTCCGCCTGTTCATCGTCACTCAAGCCTTCTTCGGTTCTTGCTTTTTCTTCCAATTCCTTTAATCGGTTTTCTTTTTCCTCAAGTTCTTTTTCTTTAGCCTCTAATTCATCATTAAAATCTTCTTCTAATGTTGCAACTTCATTATTTAACTCATCAACATTTTCAGATGCATTTTCAACACCAATAGCCGCATTTGCAACATCTAAATTTCCAGTTTCCATTGCATCTTGTAAATCCATAAGTTCATTATGTTCATCTTTATTCGGCTTTGTTAACATATATTTGGTTCCGACAGCAAATGCAGTTATACAAGCTATCTCTGTTGCAATAGAATTACATCCGGCCATTTGCGCTTGCCAACCTGATAATCCGGATGCTGCATTAAGACCTATCGCAGTTGATGCACCCATTGCGGCTGTTGTTACACCAAGATCTACAATTGCATGAGTTTTGGAAGAAGAATTATCTTTTACAGGTAATTCTTTTTTTGAATCATCCTGTTTGTTTTCATCTTCATCTATGATTTCATATTTTAGATTATCTGTATATGTACCCGTCACTTCTTTTAACCACTTTAAGTCATTGTCATTAATTTGTAACTTACCTTGTTCATACAGTTTTAATGCTTCAGTCCTGTAATCTGTATCAACTTTAGCTCTGTTAATATCGAACGTTACTTGCATTAAAAATCTCCTTAAATATTTATATTCTCATATTATTTATCGTCATTATTTTTGAAAACTTTAGGGTTTTATAAAAAAATGTTACAAATGTTTACTAATTCACAAACAATTTTTTCTGAATAAAATTGCAACACCTTGAAAGTAAAATAAAAAAGAAAGTATGTAGTATGTAGCATGCACTTTAGTACACAAAATTAATATTCTAACAATTTTATTATTCGTGTGTTAAAAAGCACGCTTGCTTTCTGCTTAAATATATTGGTGGAGCAAGCTCCACCCTACTACTCCTCACTACTACTTTGGACAGGAAAGAGAATATACGATTTATTATCATATTGTTCCTACATATAAAAAATAAGTTAAAAAAATAAAAAGTACATAAAAAGCGGTTCAGGTATTAAAACCTGAACCGCCTTTCTTAATTAATTGTACTGCATTAGCCTTATTTCTTGCTAGGTATTCTCATACCGTAGAAAGAACGGATAACAAAGATTAATGCGATTACAAGGATTACAAGTCCCCAAATTTTAGCATTTTCTTTGAACGCAGGAGCAATAGCAATTTCCATTGCCAAAAGTCCGAATAGGGTTGTAAATTTGATAATCGGGTTCATAGCAACAGAAGATGTATCCTTAAATGGATCACCAACTGTATCACCGACAACTGTTGCTTCGTGAAGCGGTGTTCCTTTTTCTGCCATATCTACTTCAACAATTTTCTTAGCGTTATCCCAGCATCCGCCTGCGTTTGCCATAAATACAGCTTGGAACAGACCAAATACGGCAATTGCAATCAGGTAGCTTACAAAGAATGATACCGGCATAACATCATCACCTGCCGGAGCCGATAAGCAAGCGAGTGCAAGAGCAAAGCAGAACAATGAGATAAAGATATTGTACATACCTTTTTGAGCGTATTGAGTACAAATCTTAACAACTTCTTTTGAGTTAGCAAGGTTTGCGCTCTTTTCATCAGCTTCACCTAATTTGATATTGTCTTTAATGTATTCAACTGCTCTATAAGCACCTGTTGTAACTGCTTGCATAGAAGCGCCGGAGAACCAGTAAATTACTGCACCGCCTGCTATAAATCCTAACAAAGTATAAGGATTTAACAAGTTAAGTATCATTTCAGGCTGAATACCTAAAGTTTCTTTGATTACTAAGATTAGTGAGAAAATCATGGTTGTAGCACCAACTACCGCAGTACCTATTAATACAGGTTTAGAAGTTGCTTTAAATGTATTTCCTGCGCCATCATTTTCTTCTAAGTATTTTTTAGCGTTTTCAAAATCGGGAGTAAAACCGTAGTATTTTTCAATACCTTCTTTTACACCATCGATTTCTTCAATCAATGATAATTCATAAACTGATTGAGCGTTATCTGTAACAGGACCATAAGAGTCAACCGCAATAGTAACAGGCCCCATTCCTAAGAAACCGAACGCAACCAAACCGAATGCAAACACTGACGGGTAAATCATAACATCAGTTGGGATGTTAAGGCTTGCAAAATATGCAAGTCCCATCAGTAATACAACGATTGCGCCGATCCAGAAACCTGAGAAGTTTCCTGATACAATACCTGAAAGGATTGTAAGTGATGCTCCGCCTTCTTTTGAAGCTACAACAACTTCGTGAGTATGTTTAGCCTTTGGTGAAGTAAATACCTTTGTTGCCTCAGGTATTAATGCAGCACCTAATGTACCGCAAGATATGATTATTGAAAGAACTAACCACAAGTTTGCTGGCAAGTCTTTTAATAAATAGTTACTTACACCAAAAGTCATACCGATAGAAAGGATTGAAGTAATCCAAACTAAAGATGTTAAAGGTGCTTCAAAATCAAAGTGTTCAGCTTTAGCTAAACATAATTTTGTATAAACTCCGTTAATCCAATAAGCGACAACGGAAGTGATAATCATTAAAAATCTCATCGTGAAAATCCACGCAAGTAATTGAACTTGATAATCGTGGAAAACACCTAAGAGAATAAAGCTTACAAGAGCAACACCCGTTACACCGTAAGTTTCAAAACCGTCAGCAGTAGGTCCGATTGAGTCGCCTGCGTTATCACCTGTACAGTCTGCAATAACCCCCGGGTTACGAGGATCGTCTTCTTTGATACCAAATTGAATTTTCATCAAGTCTGAACCGATATCGGCAATTTTTGTAAAGATACCGCCTGCAACACGAAGAGCGGATGCACCTAATGATTCACCGATTGCAAAGCCGATAAAACAAGCACCTGCAAGATTACCCGGAACAAACAGAAGAATAATTAACATCATAATTAGTTCTATTGAAACGAGTAATACACCGATACTCATGCCGGCTTTTAAAGGAATACCAAGAATTTCTAACGGTTTACCCTTAAGGGCAGTAAATGCAGTTCTTGAGTTTGCAAGTGTGTTCATTCTGATACCGAACCAAGCAACTAAATATGAGCCAAGAATACCGAGTACCGACCAGCCTAAGATGATAAGTACTGATTTTAGCTCCATATTTTGCAAGTGCCAGAAATAGAATGCAATACACAAACCTATTAACACTTCTAACATAAGTAAGAATTTACCTTGCTGCACAAGGTAAGTTTTACAAGTTTCGAAAATAGTGTTACCAACATTTGCCATTGCTTCATGCACTTCAACTTTTTTTACTCTTGTATATGCCCAAATACCCCACAGAACACCCAGAACAGAAACAACAATACCTGCAAGAAGTAAGTTGTAGCTTAATTCTGATGCTTCTTTGATATTAGGAACAACAAGAGATGCTTCTCCTGCAAATACAGGAGCAGAAACAACCATAGCCATAATAGCCATAGTTAATGACTTAAACATTTTTTTAAGCATATATCTCTCCTTCTTTAGTGAATTTAAACACTAATATTAATATGTATATTATATATAATTTAGCCTTAGAGTGCAACACGCTTGCTAAAGTTAAAAATATATGTGATAATATTATTACTTTATATAGGTGTTTATTTTGTTCCTACATTTTTCTTAAAAGGGAGAGTAAGCTCTATTATTGCAGAAGTATACCCGTCGATTCAAACAATCGCCAGCGGGAAACGGAACTCTAAAGGCACTCACCCACCTGCTCACAAGGCAGGAAACAAAATCACACTTATATAAAGTTTTTATTTTTTATCGTTGTAAAGCTACTTGCTTTAATATCCGCCACTTTCACCGATTGTATCAACAGCTTCTACCTTAATATCGGTAATAAGTTCAGAATACGATATTACAACGATAGTAGGAATATGACGTTCAAGAAGCTGATATAAAGGCAGACGTATTCTTGGAGAACAAAGAATTACCGGCTGCTGGCCAATTTGTTGATGTGCTCTCATTAGTGTCATTGCAGTTGATTCAATCAAATCCTGTACCTGCATAGGATTAAGCAAGAACATTGTACCTAATTCCGTTCTTTGGCAGCTGTCATCAAGCGTCTTTTCCCACTCGGGTGATAAAGTAAGTGCATATAAAACATGGTCTTTATCAACATTATTTAAACATATCTGACGACCGAGAGCTGCTCTTAGACGTTCTGACAATATATCTGGCTCTTTTGAAAATCTTGCATAATCACACAATCGTTCAAATACAAATATAATATCCTTAATAGAAACTTTTTCTCTTATTAAGTTGACAAAAATCTTTCTTAAATCCGAAGTTGAAATGATAGCAGGAACTAAGTCATTTACAAGAGTAGGATCCTGAGAACGAACAAGCTCCATAAGTTTAAGAACATCCGTTTTGGTCATAACTTCATCAACGTGTTTTCTTACACACTCTTGCAAGTGAGTTACAAGAACATCAGTAGCATCAACAGCCGTAACATTTTTAGTTTCTTTAGCATCTTGTTGAGATATCCAGTATGCCTGAGTTTGATATGTAGGATCAACACCTACTATTGCATCTTCAGGAATTGTTTTCTTAACCGAATCCCACTGGTCGGCAATAACCATATATTTACCCGGATAAACAAATCCTGATGCAACAACGTTATTTCTAATCGCAATTACATACTCATTAGCTTCCAAAGCCGATGAGTCCATAATTCTGATATTAGGTAAGATATAACCTAATTCATCCGTAACCCTTTGACGTAAAGCGGCAATCTTTGCAAGTAATTGACCTTCTTGATCAGGATCTGCGATTACAAGCAAACCGGCACCAACTTGCAAGCTCAAAACATCAACACCCAATCTTTCATACATCTTATTCGGGTTAACCAAGTCTTGCATATTTTGTCTTACACTTTCCAATTGTCCCAATTGAGATTGAACATCTGCATTAACTAATACAGAGAAGCCTGCAAGTGCAAGACCTATTGTAAATATTAAAAACGGTAAAAAAGGTAAACCCGTAATTGGTGATGTTACGGTAATTAGTCCTAAAAATAAAGCTGCAAAAAACAAAGAATAAGGCTTTGCCATAATCTGATTTGTTAAATCGCCGCCTAATGACATATTACCTGCAGAAGCACGGGTCATAACGATACCTGCTGCAATTGACATTAAAAGAGAAGGTAATTGTGATGCCAAACCATCACCTATTGTTAAAACAGTATATTTACTGACTGCATCCGCAATAGGCATCTGATTCATTAAACAACCGATAATCAAACCGCCGATAATATTAATTAAAGTAATAATGATACCGGCAATAGTATCACCTTTTACGAACTTCATAGAACCATCCATTGAACCGAACAAGCTTGACTCTCTTTGTAAATCCTCACGCTTTTTAACAGCTTCTTCAGGAGAAATCAAACCTGCGTTAAAATCGGCATCAATAGTCATTTGCTTACCCGGCATAGCATCTAGGGCAAATCTTGCTGCAACTTCGGCGATACGTTCAGCACCTTTTGTAATTACCATAAACTGAACAACGGTAATAATTAAGAAAATTACACCGCCTACAACCATGTTACCGCCGGTTACAAAAGTTCCAAACGCATGAATAACTTCGCCTGCATCACCTTTGGCTAATATAAGACGTGTAGATGCAATTGAAAGACACAATCTAAACATTGTACCAATAAGTATAATAGATGGAAATGCAGCTAATTCCAAGGGTTTTTGAACATATAATGATATCATTAGAAGAACTATACCCAAAGTTATATTAAGCGAAATAGAAAAATTGATAACCCAATTTGGCATCTCGATAATCAAGATTAATATCAGGATCATTACGAAGAGTGCCAATGCTATTTCTGATATAGGTTTGCTTTGAGGTTGTTCTCCCGCCATTTTTAAAAAGTGAATAAGTGAATAAGTAAATAGGTGAATAAGACCATTTTAAAAAATCTTCTTATTACTTATCAACTTAATTCTTATTTACTGCTCTCCTTTCTGTTAGCTTTTTAAATGCCTGTCAATGCTTTTTTAATGATTTCTATTTGTGTGTCAATCGAAGCATCGACGATACCGTTATTAGTCTGGAATATACATCCGCCATCCTCTACAGAGGGATCTGCTATGATATTGATTTTAGCATCAATTCCATACTGGTATGTTACCGTAGGCAATGTGTCTTTTACAAACGCTGCCGCCTGAGGTTTAACCCTTATATTAATTTTAGGTTCATTTTTTGAAACCGTTTTTAATACATCCATAATTGTTTCTATTAATACTTGAGGGTCTGATTCCACCTCTTTTTTTATTATTTTTTTAGCAATATCAATACTTATCTCTAATATATCCGGTGCAATATATTCAAAAACTTCTTTTGGAGCACCAAGAAACTGATTAATATTTGTTCTGAATTGCCCTATATCATTATTTGCTTGCTCAAGTCCTTTTCTATATCCTTCTTCAAAAGCTGACTTTTTAATATTTTCAGCCTCTTCTTGAGCTCTTGAAACAAGATTTCTGTCATCAATTCTTCTATATCCGCGGCGTCTTGTTCCCCGCCTACGTTCAGCACGTTGATTAAAGTCTATATTCTCAACGTCAAATAAATCAATTTCAGGCTCAGGCGATTCAGTCTGCTGAGTAACATTAAGCTCTATTTCAGGCTCTTCATCAGGAACATTTTTATGATCTGCATTTGTACCCGTATCGGCACTATAACTTTCAGCCCTTTCATTTGGCTGCATCTCCTGTTTTTTACCCTCCCACTGTTTTATTTTATTCTTTTTTATAATCATAATCTGTTAAAATTATTATATACTATCCTCTACATATTGCGCAACAATTCCTGCTACCTTAAGAGGCAATCCTGAATATTCTCCGTCATAGGCTTGAGATATAAAACGCTTAACCAACGGACGTTCATTCTTTATTATTTTTTCAATCTTATCTCTGGTATTTGATTTATACAACCTTAATAAATCACGCATTATTGTATCGGTTGAAAGAGTACGCTTTATCGGCAAAGAATCCTTCATCTCCCGCAAGCATGTAAGTAATATATCACCGTCAAGTAATGATTCTAAATTCGCTATACTCATATAATGATTCAATAACTTTTTATCATTACCGTCAAAATCCTTTATAATATTAGCAGATTTATCACGAGGCATGATTTTTAAAAGCATAGCAAGCGCCATAAGCTTCATTTGACGTTTAGTTACACAACCGGCAGTTGCCTCCATCTCTTTTTCCAGTTTTCGTTGTTTTCTAACCTCTTCCCTGCGCTTTTGAATTTCTTTTCTTCTGTTATCAGCTTCTTCAAGAGGAGCTTCTTTTTGTTTAATCTGTTCTTCCGCTGCTTTCCTTGCCATTTCATCAATATTAGACTGACTTTCTGCCTGTTCTTTTACTGATTCATTTATCATTCCTCTTTTTTGAAGATCTTCAATGCATTTTTTGTAAACTTTTACAACATGATGTTCGACTGCTTGAAGAAGTTGTTCTTGAGGCACTTCTCTAATTACGCCTTGTTTTGCTACTTCAAAAATAGTAAATGCTATTTTTTGCATTATACTATCCCAAAATTGAGGATCTATTCCCGAATGAATCAGGTCAATAGATTTATGAAACGACCATTCCGCAATAATTTGAGTAATAAAAACAGCTTGATCTGCATTAATATTTAAACTTTCATCATTATAAATAGCTTCGCCGGCAAGCATTGTAAAATTACCGAGCGTTTTGACAATATATTCTTGCTGCTCTGGCTGCAAATCTTTCGGAACAAGCTCTTTTGCTTGTTCCGACATTGATTCTGCAAATCCTTTATAGTCAAATCCTTCTATTGCCATTTTTTGTTATTTTCCTTGTTGTAAATTAGGGGATTTAATATACTACTTATATTATATAATATTTGCCCCTAACCCTCAATCCAGCTTCTTATTTTTTCGCCGGTTTCATCATCGTCGGCACCTTCAAATTCACGTTTTAATTCTCTTAGCGCCTCTCTAATTTCCGCACCCGAAACAGGTATTGCTGCCGGTTTATTTTGTTGTTCCAACAGTCCTTGTTGCAACTGAGTTTGATTCTTTATCAAGTTTGCGGCATTCACGCTTAAATCTTTTATCTGACGTTCTTGCGCCTCATTCTGTTCTCTTAGTTTTGTCAATTCTTCTTCTTGCTTTTCTTTTGCTGACTTAATCCTTTGTGTCAACATATTATGACCGAACAACAAGCCGAAGAACAGAAGGACAATTGCCAGCCACCAAGGATTTCCGTGAGTAGCCTTGATAGGAGCCTTAACAGCTTTATCTCCTGCCATAAACGGATCGAGAGTATCTGCAAATGCGATTGTTACGTTTTCAGCTTTTGCTTTTGGACTGGCTGCGTGTGCTACTAAATCTTTTAATTCTTCAAGAGTTAGTTCAACAGGTAATGCATCCTTTTCTAAAGTTACGGCAATTGATATTTCTTCTATAGTTCCCGGAGACATATATTCGTTCGTTTGAACCTTTGTTACACCGTATTGAGTTTCTCTTGCAGTTCTTTGATAACTTCTGTTTTGAGAAGAATCAGAACTTCCGGCAGGCAAACCGTTTGGTAAATATACACTTACTGCATTTGTGTTCTTATTACTATCTGTTGTTTGATCTCCCAAACCTTCCGAAAAAGTTTGTTCACTAATTGCAGTTCTGCTTTCTGGATCATAAGATATTGTAAACTTTTCCACAGGTGCTTGCTTCAAGAAAGTAGAAACTGTTGCTACATATTTCCCGCTTCCTATCAATCGATTCAATTGCGCTTGAACTTTTTCCTGCATATATTTATCATTTTGCTGAATTCTTTCTAACATTTCAGATTGAGCATCAACCAAACTGTTATAAACATGACCGTTTGTATCGGTTATGGAAATATTTGAAGCACTTAAACCGGATACGCTGCCCAACAAAAGATTTGAAACGGCTTTTATTGTGCTCATATTTAGAGTCTGACCGACTGCAACAGTTAATTGAACAGTAGCAGTAACAGGCTTTTGATTAGCTGAAAACATTGATTGTTCAGGAATAGATATAAATACGGCTGCGTCTTGAATTCCGTCAATTCTCTTAATCAATCTAGCAAGTTCACCATTCATAGCTCTTACAAGCCTAATCTTTTTATCTTCTTTTGTCGAAGTAAAATCTCCTTTATCAAAGATTTCCAAACCTACGTTTTGATCGTACAATCCGCTTTCTACTATTACCATAATTGCTCTGTCACGTTGTTCAGTTGTACATTTTTTCATCCCCGGGGTACAATCACCTTTTTTCAATCTTAAAACAGATTTTGTACCGTCAACCAACCTTGATGCAACAATATTGTTTTTTGCAAGAAGAGCTTGTATCTCTAATGCCTTACCTAAATTATCGGTAGTGAGCAAATCAACATCTTCTTTAAGAGGTTCTTTACTGACATCAATACCTTCCTTATTGGCTTTAGATGATGCGGCTATTGTTCCGCATATAATAAAAACTACAAGCAATAAAATAATACCGCCTGCTATTGATGCCACTAAAACTTTATTTTCCAATAATTGTTTAAAATCCATAATCCTACCCTTAATCATTATACACTTTTATACTAATTATGAGAAGTCTAAATCTGTATTTGCATTATTTTATCATACGCTTGAATGACTTTTCCCACTGCTGTTGTTGCAATATTTACTGAAATCTCAGCTTTGGACATTGCTACCATTACATCGTGGATATCAACATTTTGAGAACCCATCATTACATCCCTCATCATGTTATCAGGAGCATTCATTGTTTCGTTCATTCCTTCGACAAGTCCGGACATAACACTTTTAAAATCAGCAGTAGAAGGTTCTTCTATTCTGTTCATTCTTGCAGACGGAATACCACCCCAGCTATCAAGCTTGGTATGCTGTATTCTTGCTTCTAAATCGTAATTTGGTGTGAACCCGTTTATCATTTATTACCTCACTATTATTATTTATTATTGTTATCGACAATTTTTAAATGTTTTTAAGTTATTCATAAAAAAATCATCTGTTTGTACTACCTTTCTTAATAATAATTAAAGAAAAGTCAAATATAGCCGATTAAATAAGTATGAACTTACATGAAGAATGCTTGCTTAAATACTTAGTTAACCCCATTGAACTTTTTTACACAACAGAACTACTAAAAAATCACAACGAACTGTTGAGTAAGAGTTTTTGCAACTTAAAAGAAATTGCAAATCATGGTGATATTAATTATAATAAGTTATAATTTTATAGGGATTAGGATTTAAAACCTCACCCTAACCCTCTCCATAGAGGAGAGGGAATTGTGTTAATATGGAGAGCTTATGAAAAATTTAACAAAAACTAAATGGTTTATATTCGGCACTTATATATTGCTGCTTTTAACTACCCTGTTAATCGGATACGTTTTATTACAAAACAACAATACTCTTAAGAATGTTTTTAAATCATTTTTTGAAGTTGCAGAAAACAGAACATTTGACTACAGACAAACAATAAAAGTTTCGCACAAACATCCCACTCCTAATAGTGATATAGTTCTGCTTGCAATTGATGATGCGAGTTTGGAATATTTATGGGATAAATATGGAGAATGGCCAATTCCAAGAAATATATATGCTGACATTGTGAATTACATTGAATCAGAAAAACCGCAAGCTATTATTTTCGATATGATGTTCCTTAAATCTATTCGTTCTCAACAAAATGCCGATAAACTCTTTGTTGATGCGATGAATAAATATAATAATATCTATACGGGCTTAAATTTTGATTATCAATCACCTGAGGTAAGAAAACCGGCTGATTTACCTCAAAGAATTGAACTAAATATTAATAATAAATCAAATATTTCCTTTGATAAAAAATACAAATTCACTAATTGCCGTTTGATATTACAAGAACTCTTAAACGGAAATGTTAAAGTCGGTTTAACTAATGTAATAAGAAGTAACGATGGAATCATAAGATTTGTCTCTCCTATTCTTATATACAAGAACAAATCTTACCCGTATTTAGCATTTAAAGCCGGTAATGATTACTTAAAAATGAAAGATGACAATAATTTTACAATTGATAAAAAAAGAAATTTAATTGTCGCCGATGCTAAAATCCCGTTGAATAAAAACGGCGAAGCAATATTAAATTGGTACGGAAAAAGCGGTACGCACACTATTGTACCTTTTTACAAAGTAATAAAAGAGATGGAAGGTGCAAATATAACTAATTTCAATTTTAAAGATAAAATAATAATCGTTGGAACAACTGCTCAAGCTTTACATGACACAAAGAGCGTTCCTATACAAGGAGAAGTTTATCCGGGGGCGGAAGTTCATGCAACATTTATAAACAACATGCTTGATAATAACTTCATTAAAAAGACAGGACTATTGACTGATATTCTTATTTTATTGGGAGTTATTGCAATTGTTGGTACAATAGCTATGTTTTCAACATCAACTCTATTTGCTACACTTTCTACTACATTGTTTATGATTGCCTATTTATTTATTTCATACTACGCAATGGAATTATATAACTTATGGATTCCTGTCGTAATGCCGATTATTGCAATTGCATTAGCATTCACACTATCCTTACTTGCAAAATATTTAATGAAATCAAGAGATTTTGAATATCAATATAAATTAGCTACCATCGACGGATTAACAGAACTGTATAACCACAGATACTTCCAAGATACACTTAGACAGCAAATTGAAATATCTAGAAGGTATAATCAACCTGTGTCATTAATTATTTGTGATATAGACTTCTTCAAAAAATTCAACGACACCTACGGACACCAAGCAGGAGATGCAGTCTTAAGACAAGTCGCTCAAACATTAAAGAAAAATTCAAGAACAACAGACTTTGTATGCAGATACGGCGGAGAAGAGATGAGCATAATTCTTCCGAATACAAAAGCAGAAGAAGCGTTAATGCTTGCTAACAGAATTTGTGCCGCAGTTTCGGAAAAACCGTTCCACTTAACACCTGTTGATACAGCACCCGTTACAATAAGTCTTGGAGTTTCTACATTCCCTGATAACGCTCAAACTCCGCAAGATTTAATTGAATGGGCTGATAAAGGTTTATACTACGCAAAAGAACACGGCAGAAATCAGGTCGGCAGATATTAAGGGTCAATATATTTTAGCTGGTAGAAAAGTTAATACGATTGGCGAATTGAAAGTGGAAAGTGGAAAGTGGAAAGTGGAAAGTGGAAAGTGGAAAATTCTGTAAAAATAATAGGAGCCGGACTTGCAGGAAGTGAAGCAGCTTTGCAGCTTGCAAAAAGAGGAATAAAAGTTAAACTGTATGAGATGCGTCCGAAGAAAATGACAGGCGCTCATGTCGGAGAAGATTGTGCCGAGTTTGTATGCTCAAACAGTCTTGGCTCATCTGATGTTACAAATGCAAGCGGTTTACTTAAAGCGGAAATGGAAATTTTAGGCGGAGAGTTAATAAAAATTGCAAAAGAGCATGCCGTTCCTGCAGGTAACGCTTTAGCGATTGCAAGAGAAGACTTTGCTAACGCAGTAACAGAAAAGATTAAATCTAATCCTAATATAGAATTAATAAGAGAAGAAATAACAGAAATCCCTGATGGAAACGTAATCATAGCCTCCGGTCCGTTAACAAGTAATGAACTGGCAAAAAGTATTCAACAATTCACAGAAACTGAACATTTGCATTTTTTTGATGCAATAGCACCAATCGTTGAAGTTGATTCAATAAACTTTGATAAGGCTTTTTGGGGTTCAAGATACGATAAAGGAGAAGCTTCATATATAAATTGTCCTATGAATAAAGAGGAGTACGAAAAATTCTATAACATACTTATTAATGCTCCCCGTATAGAACAACATGACATTGATAAAGATACAAAGTTTTTTGAAAGCTGTTTACCTGTTGAAGTTCTTGCATCAAGAGGAGTTGATACTTTAAGATTCGGACCGATGAAACCAGTAGGGCTTATTGATAAAAGAACAGGTGTTGAAAATTATGCCGTCGTACAATTAAGACAAGACAATTCCGCTAAAACTTTGTTTAATCTGGTAGGTTTTCAAACAAACCTAAAATGGGGCGCTCAAAAAGAGCTTGTTCATTCCATCCCCGGACTGGAGAATGCAAATATCATAAGATACGGCGTTATGCACAGAAATACTTTTATTAACGCTTCACAGGTTCTTAATCCTACATTTGAAACTAAAAAAAGACAAGGCTTGTTCTTTGCGGGACAAATAACAGGAACGGAAGGTTATACGGAATCTATTGCAGGAGGACTTCTTGCAGGTATAAACATGGCTAATAGAATTTTAGAAAAAGATTTACTTATTCTCCCTCAAGAAACTATGCTTGGCGCCTTAGCACACTATATTACAGACAAAGCACACCTCGCTCACATAAGTAAACGAGATGGTTCTCTCAGATACTTACCACCGCAGCCGATTAACTCTAACTGGGCAATTGTATCACCAATGAACTTAACAAAACAAGAGAGAAAAAACAAAAAACTAAAAACTGAAATGCTTTCAAAACGTGCTATAGAAACTATTAAAGACATCATTTTATAAATAACTGTTCATTGTAACAGGTCAGCAAATTCCCTCTCTATCGTGAGAGGGGATTTGCTGACCTGCTACTGCTCGTTAAAATTGTAACGAAATGTAAAGTACATGTTTTACAAAAAAGCAATTTTTGAAAACAGAAATACTTTATATATGTAAGAAAAAGTATTACGAGGAATAAATTTCAGAGTTTCAATCAAAGGAACTTAGAAAAGCTGCAAAAGAAATCGACAAAAAATTCGGAGATGATAATAAGTCGATAAATACAAACAGTGAATTTGCAATGCTGCAAGTTCTTCTTAATGGTGATTTGAAAAAAGAAGTAGAAAAAGAAAATAATGATGTTAAAGCTTTATTAGGTTACACAGCATCAGCAGATAAGACACAAGCTGCAGCCGTAACAGTTCCTGAAGCAAAAGACGAAAAAACTTCAGCATATTCAGAAGTAAGAGCTGCTTTTGACAAAGCAAGAGGATATGATAAAGAATCCGGCAAATATTCAAAAACATTAAAAGATGCCTACAAGGAAGTTGAAAAAGAATTTTCTGATAAGAAATATTCTAAAGAAAAAAGAAAAGAATACAAAAAAGCCTTAAAACAACTAAACTACGAAAGAAAGAAAGGAGTACTGCTTAAAGAAGCTGCTCAACAAGCAAGAAGATCGGCTCTTGCAGTTGATGACCAATATAATATAGTAAATGAAAAAGCATTAGCTTATACATCACTTAAAGATGTACGTAAAGCAGAAATCGAAGCATTAACAACAAAAGACGGTAAAGTCGATAAAAGAGCAAAGAAAGCTTTAAGACAACATAACGGTTCTGTAGCAAGAAGACTTTTCAATTGGTTAAGCGGAAATGATTCGGCAGGTAAAATCGATGATAAGAGCGTAAGAGCTGCAAACAGAGCTGCAAATGTACGTCAAAACGAAAGATTTTCAAAAGAAGAATTGACTAAAAAATTCGGCGAAGATTTTGTAAAATCTCTTATGGATTATAATCTGATAAAAGCTGATCCTAAGGCTGACAACAAATATGACGTAACAGAACTTTCAAAATTAGTTGGCTCAGCACTTGGTGCTGATGGTACATACAACGATCACGACGAAGATGTTGAAGCAGAAAACCAAAGAATTCAAACTGTATTAGCTACAAGAATTTTTGATACGGTTAAAGCAAATGAAATGAGAAACGGTAAAACAGAAAAAGATGCTAGCAAAATAGCTTACCAAACTCCAAAACCTTCTCTAGACAAATCAAAAACTCGTGATTTGGTAGACTTATTAGGATACTACGATGATACAGCTCACGGAAAACTTGTAAGAACATATCAACATGCAATGCAAGGTCTTGCAAGCGGCGCATTTATTGGTGGCGTATCAGCAATTCCTAATACGTATAAAATTAATATGGAACAACACCAAACTCAATTAATTACATATGATGAAAATATGAGCAATGAAGCTTTAATAGAACTTATTAAATCAGGCGGTGTAATAGATTTTGTTGATGCTAATGACGGTATATTACAAAAACAAGATCAATTCTTAAATATTGAAAATGTTGGGAAAGCAATTGGCTTAAGTACATTAGTTGGAGCTGCGGTGGGTACTGCGGCAGGTGTTCTTCAAGGCTTATTGAGTAAAGGAAGAGAAAAAGAAGCTGTTGGATTATTACTGGAATGCGAAGATAATAGCACTTCTCCTGAAAGAATTATGGTAAAAATTGACAGTATTCAAAAAATGAGCGACGAAGACAAGAAAAAACTTAAACAAATTGTAGTTCTTGGTTACCAAACAGAAATGGTTAAAGATCCTGAAACAGGCAAAACTTACGAACGTTTCAAACTTGATGAAAACTGTGAACCAATATGGGATTACTGCAAATTTGAAAAGGCATACAATGAATTTAGAGGCAATATTAAATTCAATCCGGCAGAACTTAGAGCAGCTGCACTAAAAGCTCAAAACAGATTAGAAAATGTGGTTCAAGAAGATTGCGCAAAGGCTCCTGATGTTCAGCCTCCTGTTGAAGAAGTCAAACCTCAACCTGAATGCAAAGTTGTAACAAGAGGCGACATCAAGTTCAAAGATGCAAATACTTGCGACAATCACGCAGATGCTAATAAATACGGTTGGCACGAAGTTATACAAATGTTCTACTCAGATTGTTTAGCAAAACACAGTGAAAAAGAAATAAGATTTGCTCTAAGAAAAGCAAACGGAATTCCTAACAACTTGCCATACGTTCCTGCAGGACTTGTTCTTCCGTATCAATTATTTGAAGGTGAAGACGAATGCACAAGAACAGAATGCAGAGAAGTTAAAAAAGGTCATTACGATCACAACGGCGTAATCAAGAATTCTGTAAAAGTCAAAGATGCTGAATATCAAGCCGGTATTGAATGCAAAGAAAACGGCGAAACAACTACTACTTGGTTAAAAGGCAAATACAAAACAGATAAAGAAGCTAGAGAAGCTGGAGAAAAAATGTTAAAACCGGCAGAATAATAAGCAGACTATGGTTGTTTTCAAAAGAAGCGGCGGTTCAAATAACCGCCGCTTTCTTTATCAAAAGAAACGACAGGAATAAATCCCTGCCGCTTCTTAATTTATATATGCACCCGCATTTATCAAATGTTACTATCTATTAGTCAAGCACTCCGATGATACCTTCATGGATATTGTGGTTGTCATCACAATCACATTGACAATTACATTCGAAGTGGAAGTTTTCTAACAAATCGATAATCTTATTTAATTTTTCGTTGTAATCAGGAGCAGTAGTATCCATAGCTTTTATTCTAGCTAAGATATCTTTCAACAAGCCTGTGCTTTCGCCTTGGAAATCAACCAAATTTTTATTGATTGCATTAAGTAAAGCTTTGATATCATCAAATTTTGCAGGATCTACACCGGCTGCCTTAATCAAATCACCATAGTATTTTTGATTTGCTGCATCATGTTTGTTTAACATGATATCAAATTCTTCTACTGTCGGGATACGACCAAGTTTAGCTTCAATCTTATCAGCTGTAGCATTCAATTGTTTCAAGTAGTTTTCAATATTTGTTCTTTGAATTTCAGCCTTTTTACCTTGGTTAATAAGTGTTTGAGTCTTATCACCAACGTTCTTGATTTCTGATTTAATGTTATTTAATAACGCAATCTCTTGACCGTGTGCATCCATTGCATTCTTAGCATATTTATCAAATGATGTCATATATGATTTGAATAATGTAATTAATTCATCAAGTTTTGCATCAATTGAAGCTAAGTTACCCAAATCATCACCCATATTTGCGATTTCATTCAAGATGTCTTGGCTTAATGAACCCAATCCGTCAAGTTTATTAGAAATGCTTGCTAAGTAAGCAATTTGAGTATCATCTTTCTTTAATTGTGCTTTGATAAGAGCCGAAATTTCACCCATAGAAGCTTGAATATTACCGTTTAATCTCTTTGCTATTTGTTCCATTTCTGCTGCTGTTAATGAACCGCCTTTATCAAGTTTGTCGCTGATCTCTTTTAATGCTTTGTTCTTAGCTTGAGCATCTGCATATAATGCACCGATACCATTTCTTATTTGAGTCATTACAACTGATTGATATTTTTGTTGCTTATATGATTTTGCTGCTAATTTTACCAAATCATCGATAGATGCTTGCATATTATCGAATTTAGCAACAAATTCTGTAACAACAGCTTTAATGTCTTCAACATTTGCATCAATATTTTCTAAGATTGAAATAATTTGTTTTGCTGCTTCTTCTGCTGATATTGTATTATTATCAATCTTTTCATTTGTTGCATCTAACTTATCAGCAATATTTTCTTGACCTGCGATGAATGCATCTAATCTTGCAATAATTTCATTTGCGGACATTTGTTGATTTGCATTTATTCTCTTGAACATTTCTTCCAATTGTCTGTAATCAATAGTTGTTCCGCCATTTTTAATTTTTGCTCTGATATCTTTCAAATCTATAGCTATTGTTCTGATATCAAAAGCTAATGATGAAGCTGCAAAACCAAGCTTTTTAAGATCTTTTCTTGTAGCATACGCTAAAGATTTAAGTTCTTTCATATCTACATCATATTTAGCAAAATGTTCTGCCAACATTGCCTTAATTTCAGATACATCTGCGCCAATATCGCCCAAGATTTTAATAATTTCTGATGCAGCTTCTTCTATTGTTATAGAATTATTGCCAACCTTTTCATTAATTTCATCTAACTTTTCATTTGTAATCTTAAGCTCTGCATTGTTAGCTTTAATTGCAGCTATAATTTCTGATTTTGACATCTTCATTACATCTTCTAATGACTTGCCGATTAATTGAGCAACGACTGTCAATTCATCAACTGACATTTTAAGTTGGTCAGCCTTTTCAATAAGTTCTTGACCTTGAGTAATTAAGATATTGTTTTGAGCAATTAATGCATTGTTCTGATCAATCATTGTTTGTTGCTGAGTTAATGATGCTTTTCCGTTCTTGTCTATTTCTTGTGCAACAGTTAACAATGACTTAGCATAGGCATCTGCGCTTGCTTTTGCTGATTTAATTTCAGAAAGAACAGATCTTAATAAGCTGTTATTTTCCTTCAATAAATCCATAATTTGTCTCATAGCTTCTTGTTCTGAAATTTGTTTATTTTCTAAAGCTTTTAAGATTTTATCAACTGCAGATCTTGCTTCAGACTCAGTAATTTGTTGAAGAACCATAATTGCATCTACAATAGATGATCTTTGATATTCACCGTTTTTAAATTCACCATAAACCATATTACGGAATTCTACTAAAAATGCATTTTGTTCATCAACAGAATCACCTACTCTATTGATAGATGCATTAATGATAAGCAATTGTGAATAAGCATTATTTAAAGCTTCAAGCATTGCTCTGTCTCTTTCTGCATTAGCTGCTTCATTATCAGCTATTTGTCGTCTTAATTCACTAATCTCTTGTTGTAATGCATTAACACCGTTTGTTATTGCAGCTGCTAACGCTTCAGTATCAACAATTTGTGTCTGAGATTGACTAAAGTTTTCTTTTGTACAAGATGCAGCACCTAATGTTAACATCGCAGCTAATGCAGCTATTTTTGTTGCATTTGCAAATTTACCTTGGAATGCTATATTTGATGAATAGGGAGCAACGAATGATTTTGCAGAATCTGTTTCTTCTGCTTTTGGTTCGTCTTTCATAACTCCTGCTTCTTTTGCTAACATAGGATTTGCCATTAGGTTTTGCATACCTTGAAACATCAAAGCTTTCATACCGATATTTGATTGTGCTTTTGATACTGCAGGCATTTGTACTGCCGGAATACCTGTTTCTTCTTTTTTGATTTTGCTGTCAATTGACAACATGTTTGTCTTCATAATGTTCATACGATTTATGCTCCTTTTTCTACTTGCTAGTGTCGTACCTATATATCAGGTCTAAAAATCGTAAAAAATCTTTTTGCTAGTTTTGACATGATTTTTTTATAAATGTTTACAAAAGTTTACACACTAGTTTTAAAACGCAATAACGACAAAGAAATATACTATAAAAAACACTTGCCTTATATAGTGCTTCAAGCTATAATATCAAATGGACAAAAGGTTAATAACATGAAAGATATAATTGTACAGAAGTTTGGCGGAACATCTGTAGCTGATACGGATAAAATTAAAAATGTAGCTAAAGCTATAATCAGGGAGAAAGAATTAGGGCATGATATTGTCGTAGTTGTTTCTGCAATGGGACATACAACTGATTATTTAGTAAAAATGGCACACGAAATTTCGGAAAATCCTTCTTCTAGAGAAATGGACATGCTTCTTTCTACGGGAGAAGGCGTTTCAATTGCGCTGCTTGCCATGGCACTGCAAGCTCAAGGGTGTCCCGCAGTCAGCATGAATGCCATGCAAATCGGTATCATGACAGAAAAAGTTCACTCTAAAGCCAGAATTATTGATATTAAAACAGATAAAATAAAAAGCTATTTAGAACAAGGAAAAGTTGTTGTTGTTGCAGGATTTCAGGGGGTTACTGAGGATTTGGAAATAACAACTTTAGGAAGAGGCGGTTCTGATACTTCTGCAGTTGCTCTTGCAGGAGCATTAAATGCGAAAAGATGCGATATATATACTGACGTTGAAGGAGTCTACACTACAGATCCCCGAATTGTACCAAATGCATCAAGGTTAGAAGAAATATCTTACGGCGAGATGTTAGAACTTGCAAGGGTTGGAGCGAATGTACTTCACCCTCGTGCAGTCGAAACAGCTAAACAATATGAAGTACCGGTCAGGGTTAGAAGTACTTTTAAATTAGATAATTTAGGAACTTTAATATTAGGAGTGGATAAAATGGAATTACACAAACCAGTTACAGGCGTTGCGTCTGATTTATCACAATTAAGAATTGTTGTTTGCGATGTAAAAGATAACCCCGGTACTGCCGCAATCCTCTTCAACGGTTTAGCAATAGCAAATATATCGGTTGATATGATTATTCAATCTTATGCAAGAAAAGAATTAAATACTAATGACATCGCCTTCACAATTGATAAAGGTGATTTAAAACAAACTTTGAGCATATTGGAAAAAGTAAAAGCACAACTTGACTTTTCTAATATTTATGTTGATGAAGATATTGCAAAAATTTCAATTGTCGGAGCCGGTATGATTGACCGCCCCGGTATAGCCGCTCAGATGTTTAAAACTTTAGCAGATAATGATATTAATATTAAGATGATTGCAACAAGTGAAATCAAAATCAGCTGTATTGTTGATGCTAAAGATGCTAAAAAATCAGTTGAAAGCCTGCATAAAGCATTCCACTTAGAGTGTGACGAAATTGCAGAAGTAAAAGGAACTTTACCCGACGTATAGAGCGTGGTAAATCGGAATAAGAGTTAAATATTACAGAAAAAATGAACAAAATTAATTTTTAGTCGTTATATAAACAGAAAGGGTAATATTATTATGAAAAAAATATTTTTTACTGTATTAGCAGTAATGATAGTATCTTTATCTGTATTTGCAGATGACAAACAAGACGCTTTAAAAGCATTTAACAGCTATGTAAATATGGCTAATACATATAATACAGATATGTTTAATTTTTATTCTCCAAAAGCTAAAATTATACGACAAGTAATTAAGCCAGACGGAGGATTGGTTGATGTTTTAACTGATACATCCACTTATATAACCCAAATGAAAATCGGACAGGTTGGAGCAAAAGCCAGAAAATACAAAAACAACTATACTAATGTTGTTGCGACACCAATCTCTGCAGGCAAGGTTAAAATAAAAAGCGTTCGCCATCCTTCTGTAGATAACGATAGCTTAAAAGCATATATGGTTTTTCAAAAACAGCCTAACGGAAAATGGTTAATAGTAGAAGAGATGATGCAAACAAGACAACAAATCTTCTTAAAATATGCTAAATAGGGGATAATAATATAAACGGTGCATCAAAACTATGCACTCTGTATAAATGGCGGAATGAACTCCACCCTAATAAACAGAACTAAATATAAACTGCACTTTACAAATAAATTTTAGCATTTTAAAATTATAGTAATTGTTAATATCTTAATCGAGGTAACAAATGGATCAAATTATTAAAATCGCATGGGAATTGAACGAAAAGACAGATAATCGTTATAAATTAGTTTACGAAATCGCTGAACTTGCTAAAAAGTTAGTCGATGAAACTCAAATGAAAAAAGCCCGAGACGAGTTTGGTTTTGAAGAAGCGGCAGTTAACGAAAATCCTTATAAAAAGGAAAATCCCGTAGAACACGCCATTATGGTTAAAGCTTCAGAATCAGACGATACTGAGCTGGTCGGGTAAGATAAAAAAGATTAAACGTAAAAACTTCCGCTTAAATAAGCGGAAGTTTTTTGTTATTCAAAAACTATTCCCCTCACCCGCACTCGTACGGTTCACTTATTCACCTACGATTGCGTCCTCTCACTTCGGGAGAGGAAAGGATATAAAAAATGTAAAAAAATCTTAACAATTAGTCAATTTTTATTATTCACAGGTTTTAAAAAAGGAAGAAGGTCGAAGTATGAATAAACAAACTCAAAAATTAATGAACTTAATTTGGGGGCTATAATTATGGTTAATGTAGCATCAATATTCTCAACATTAGGGAACCCAAATTCACTTATACCTCTTGCAGTAAAAGATGTTTCATCAACAACTGCAATAACTGCAAGCTCTTTTCTTACAGGAAAAGAAGAAGGGCAAGACAGGCTCATTGACGAAGTCGGCACGCAAATTATTTGGCTCATGGGTATTCCTGCCTTCAAATGGTTATTTGATAAAACTATTTTTAAAGCGTACGGCTTAGATTCAAAATTCGATGTCAGAAATCTCAAAGACAAAGATGTTTTTGAAAAGATTAAAGAATACGCACCAACTGATGATATAAAGAAAAACATTGAAAAAATTGGGAAAAAACAAGGTCTATTCAAAAATGTTGCTCTTTATAAGTTCTTTTTTGCAACCGGTGCTACTATTGCAAGCTATATAGGCTTAACAAGAGCTAAACAAGCTTATACAGAAAATAAAATTAAACAAAACCTTATTAAAGAATTTAACGAAAATAAAGAAAAAGAAAATAATTCGACCATAAAACAAGAAAATCCGAGCTTTAAGGGATTAGGAGAAATAGTTAAAAACTTTGCGTTCTCTCCGGTTAAAAACATGTGGATATTAGACGGTGCAATTACAGGAGAAAGACTTGCTGATTCAAGAAGTCCTCAAGAATTTGCCGGATACTCTATAAAAGAAGGCTTATACTTATTCTTTATGTATTATGCAGGCGGTAAAATTCAAGAGATGCTTGAAAAAAGAGCTGATAAAAAGTACCACAAATCTATCGGACTTGATGCGAGAGTAATAGAAAACGGAAAGCTTCAAAAAGCGTTCGTAGACGGAACTATTAAGAAAAGTCTTGAAGCTTTTGAAAAGATTAAAGACAAAAAAGATGCTGATATTTATGAATTTTTGCACAAAAATCCTGATAATGAGATTGTTAAAGTTGCAAAAGACTCTGACATTATATCTATGTTGGGGAAAACAGACAAAATCGATACAAGAAAATATATCAATCTTAATGATATAAAGTCAACATACGAAAAGATTGATAAATTGTACAAGCAATTCCTTGAAGCAACTTCAAAAGGTGAAACAGCAGATACATTCTTTAAAGGAGTGAAAAAGCTTAAAAGACATTCTGTAATTACTAATATTGCAACTTGTATATTTGCTCTTAGCGTTGTTACTCCTGCAGCTATGCTTGTAAAAAGACTTCTGGGCAAAGATAATTCGGAATTTCAAACAAAAAAAGAAATTAGAGAACAATTGATAAAAGAAGGTATCATTTCGTAATAATTTATAGAAAATTCTAAATATATCTGATATAATACAAAGAAAAAGGAGCGTATATGAAGAAATTAATTATTTTATCAATGTTTTTATCAGTAACAGGTTCAGCATTTGCAGCAGATGTTTTTATGAACAACAATCCATTTCCGCAAACAATGCCTGAAACTATGAATAACATTTATCAATCAGAACCTGCAACAATTCAACAAGAAGCTAAGAAAGAAAAAAGATTTTGGTTTAGAAAAGGTAAAAACCTTCAAGAACAAGAAAGACAAGAGCTTAAACAAAGAGCAGACTCTAATCCAAACGAAGGTGTAATCAACAGCACTAAAGACGGAAGTTTTTATTTGTTTAAATAGAATTTTAACAATAACTACAAAACAGGAAGTGATTTTTCACTTCCTGTTTTTATATGTAAACACATATTCTTAAATAAAAACATTATATACGAGCCTGTAACATAGCAGACTTACTCAAAAATATCTAAACCTCAAATGTTGTACCAAAATTAAAAAAGCCGTTTTCTTTTGAATAACCTATTTTTATATCCAAATCCGGCATTGCGTTCCAACCTTTTTCGGCTACTTTGTCTAGCAAATCTTTTACATAACTATATGCTGCACCTTTGAAATCAAGTCCTACCGATGCTGCATTCTCGATACCTTCTTTTAATAATTCTTTTACCCCTTGTCCGTCAGCAGTATAGTACTCTCCATCTTTTAATATTAATTCAGACAAATCAAGTCCTGTATATTCTTTTAAAGCTGAATAAGCACGATATTTAGTTCTTGCATCACTATCTACACCTTGACTTTGCATACCATAATGTAGAAGATTTGTTGAATTGTTGTTTTTTTCTAATGCGTGCAGGAGAATAGACTTCATGTTTAAATCATCAATACCATCAATTTGAATTCCATTTACCCCAGAATAAGGGTTAATAGAGAATAACAAAGAATTATTACCAATATCAATTCCGTTATTTTCAAGTAAATGTGCCATATTGTTGCTTATTGAATCGTGTTTAGCTTTTTCTTCTGCTTTATCGTATTCATCTGCGGAAGCATATTGAGGATTATTAATGCGAGGGTCTTTTAAGTCAAATTGATAAGCTCTAACTGTACCATATAGAACCATATTCAAATCGTTTTTATACATAGCATATTTTTCGGGTTCTTGGTCTTTCATTGTATAACCAATTCTCTCTTGCCCGAAATATTTTTTGCATAAGTATTTATCAACATCATCAGCATTTGAAAATCTTGTTCTCATACCCTCAGCCCAAGAAGCAAGTTTTTCATCAAGTGCGTGTGTACTTTTGTTTAAATCAGAATAAGGGTTAAGCATTTCGTCTTTTGTTCTAAGGTTATCTGACTCATATTGATTAACCATTTTCTGATACCAATCATCAGGTGTATCAACAGTTCTGCGACCTTGTATATTATAATAATTATAATATCCTATTTCAGTCATAATTTATATTTACCCCTCCTCGTCAACAAAGTTTTCTGCTGATTCTGTTTCACTTTGTGTATAAGAGTTAATTGCTTTTCCTGTGCTTGTTGTTTTAAACTCGCCATCTTCAGATTCACTTACCTTTGTATCAGATTTTTGTTCTTGCGGTTGTGAATGTTCTTTGCAATATTCTATATATTCTTTATAACTTACTTTATCATCATTGTTTGTGTCCATAGCTTCGTCATATTTGCCATCGCCACGTTTTGCATAAACTGCTTCCGATTCAACTTCTTTTATTGTATTTTTTTCATCAGATGAATTTTCTTTTATTTCTTTTTCGGCTTTCTTTTGTGCTTGCATAGTCCTATATAAATTTGCCATCTCTACCATTCTAACCATTTCTTTTGAAGATATTCCGTTGGCTTGGCAATAATCTTTAAATTCATCAAAAGAAACAATTCCATCTTCATCAGCATCCATTTCTTTCATATACATTGGCTCGCCTTTTTTGGCATAATAAGCGGTATTGTTATTATTAGTTTTCATACCAAAATTTAAGCCTGCCGGCTTTTTGTTAAGAAAATTTGTCTGTAAACCGAAACTATTACTACTATTTGTTGAAATGCTGTTTTGAGATAAATCCATTCATACTATCCTTTTATATCCGTATATATTTATTATATCATATTTTATAACTTTCTCAATCCCATTCAAATAATAACACTTTTTACAAACATTAATGCCATTTAAACAAATGATTTAATCGAAATTTATTCTTCATAGATGCTTGATTGTTAAAAACATTTTACCCCTCACTAACTCTCCCCGTAAGGGGAGAGAACTCCTTCCCCTTACGGGGAAGGTTGGGAAGGGGTGTGTTGAACGAAATAAATCCGATTTTTTTTTATTTACCCCTAGCAAATTTTATTTTTACAAGTTTTAAATATAAAAAAGGAGATGTTATGCAAGTTAATAAAATTCAAAATCAAAGTTATAATACTAATTTTCAGGCTAAATTAAATATTACAGGCGAAATGTTTTATGGCGAAGTTTTTGACAAAATGTTTGAAAAAGCTTCTAAAATAGGCACAGAAAAAGATGTTATAGATATACAATTTGCAGGGTATTTTGCAGCAAAACCTAAAAATCCAAACAAACCGGAAAAACACACAGGAAAGTTTATTGCTAAGTTTTTACAAAAAGGAAATAAATCAGGTCTGGAAAAAGTTCGTGAAGATTTATCCGGCTCAAGCAGATACGCTTATAGAGAAAAAGCAAAAGCCTCTGCTATTAAATACATAGATGATCTGTTTGCCAAATATTCAAAGGGGTAAATATAAGGAGTAAAATAAAATGCAAGTACAGAGAATTCAAAACAACAACGCAAAAATATTTATATACCGGTTTTAATGCGAATATGATAAGAACTATAGCTAGTACGGCGAGAATTGCAACAAAAATAATAAAAGATGGTTCAAATTCGGGTCGTGACAAATATTGCCAAAAATTAGAAGATAAATTGTATAATCGTCTTAAAAAATATAAACGGACACAATTTGATTATATTGGTAAAAATGTTCATGAAATCTTACCGACCAAACTCATTCAGGTTGAAAAGCTTCCTGAAACTTTTGAAAATTGTAACGGAGTTGTTTCTCTTGCTCAAGAAGTTGAAAAAACTGTACCTGCTGATATTGTTGGTTATATTGTTGGTTATATTGTTGGTTTTAATAAAGACGGTAAAAAAAAACAGTTCGGAGGGGTTAAAATGGAAGTATTGATGCACGAAATGCATCACTTGTTTAATTATTTAACTCACCCAAAAGTTCCAAACAGAATTTATAAAGTTTCTAAAATTTCATCTAAAATTAATTTCGAAAAATTTTTTGTGGAGAATTTTCAGTCGACTATGCCACCTAAAAAATGTAAAGAGGCTACAAAGAAATTATTAAAACGTGAAGAAAAACATAAAATTGATATACTCCAATATTTTCGGTATAAACTTATTGATGAAATAGGTGCGTATCGCTCAGGTGAACATTATTCGAATTTATACAGTTCAAAATCAAAAGAATGTTTTCAAAGCAATATAGATGCTATGCAATTGGAAACTAAACTCAATGATGTGACAGCAATACTTAAGAAAACTTTGAAAACTGAACGTGAAGGTGTAAATCAGAAAAGGGGTAAATCTATAATATCGAAGGGTCGATATTTTATAAGTCATCTTTCAGATTTACTTAAGATTAATCATAAAAACTAAATTTTTGATTGTAAAAGAACAACCTAAATGCGAGTTTGTAGCAAACCAAGTACAAATTTTTCCACACTTAATTTTTTATATAGCAAATTTTATTTTTACGGGTTTTATAATATGATATAGCATGCAAAATCAAAAAGGGAAGAGTGTAGGTTGGGCATACTTGCCCAACAATTAATTTAAAGGAGTAAATAATATGCAAGTACAAAGAGTACAAAACAACAACACAACATTCACTTCTACATATAGGATTCCGCTTGTTGAACAAAACATATCTGTTGCAAAAAGAGAAGCACTAAAGAAAATGGCTTCTAAATATCAAAATTCTATGTATCCAAGCGGTAATCAAGGTAATGTTAGAGTATCAATAAGAAAAAGACTTGATGATGGGTTTGAACAAAAATTACGCCAACTTGGTTTTAAAGTTTTTCAAAAGTTTGAAAGACACAATGTTCCAAAAACAAACGGAAAAATGGACAATTATATAAAAGAAGAATTAATAAAAGAAAATTATGAGCAGTTTGGGAAACAAAGAAAAAGAAGCTCTAACAAACAATAACTCCTATTTACCTCTCTTTTCGGAGCGTTCACGCACTGCTATCCTTATCGGAGTTCCAAAGAAGCCAAAAGCCTCACGAAGTTTATTTTCCATATATCTTTTATAATGGTCTTTCAAAAGTTTTTCATCATTTACAAACAAAATAAATGTTGGCGGTTCCGTACTTGCTTGGGTTGTGTACATAACTTTTAATCGCTTATTCCTAATAGTTTGAGGCGGATTAAGAGCATAAGCTTCATTAACAACCTTATTCAAAAGTCCTGTAGAAACCCTCTTTGAGTGTTCTGCTTGAACTTCGACTACACGAGTAAATATCTGGTTTAACCTCTGATGAGTAACCGCACTTATATAAATTTTTGGTATATAGCTTAAAAACGGTATCTCATTTGCTAATTTTTTCTCAAACTTGTTTACGGTATTTGATTTTTTATCCTCTATCAAATCCCATTTATTAATTGCAATTACCATACCTTTGCCTGCTTCCGTAATAATTGAAGCTATTTTTTTATCCTGATCTGATATTCCGTTTACAGCCTCTGTTGCGTCAATTACAAGAAGTGCAACATCGCATTCTTTAATTGAGCGAATAGCTCTATCAACCGCAAATTTTTCTACGCCATAATCAACTTTGGCTTTTTTTCTGATTCCTGCTGTATCAATAATAACAAATTCCTGTTCATTATAAGTCAAACGTGAATCAATACTATCTCTTGTAGTACCTGAAACATCAGAAACAATAACTCTTTTTTCGCCAAGCAAAGCGTTTACAATAGAAGATTTTCCTGCGTTTGGCCGTCCTACTATTGCCAATTTGATTGACTTATCTTCTTCAAAAATCTCATCTGATTCAAAATCTTTAGTAATTTCTTCGAGTAAATCACCAACACCGCCTGAACCGTGCAAAGCAGAAATTGCTATAGGTTCGCCTACTGCAAGTGAATAAAAATCACTAATCATTGTAATTTGATTATGCGAATCAACCTTATTTACAGCCAAAAATATAGGTTTATCCGACTGTCTTAAAATATTTGCTATATCTTCATCAACAGGAGTAACACCATCAATACCGTCAACAATAAAAATTATCTTATCAGCTTCATCACAAGCAATCTTAGCCTGATCATAAATTGAAAGCATAATTTCGTCTTCATCCCCCGGAACTATACCGCCTGTATCAATAACAGTAAACTGTTTATCCTGCCACTCCACATCAAAATAAATTCTATCTCTTGTAACCCCGGGTTGGTCATCAACGATAGATTGTCTTTTTCCTACCAAACGATTTACAAAGGTTGATTTTCCTACGTTTGGTCTTCCTACTATTGCAATAATCGGTTTTCTTTTCATAATAAAGTCAGTTTACCACAAAAGGGGGTAAATATAAATAGAGGGGGAAAGAAATACTAATGGAAAATTGAAAGTTGAAAATGGAAAATTGTTATAAAATTTACAATATTATAACTTGCATAACATGGATTATATGTAAGACTAATAACTTTCCGCTTTCCGCTTTACACTTTACTCTTTATCAATCTCTATTTCATAAACTTATATATCTCTGACTGTATAGAATTTGCTTTTGCAATATATCTTGATAATTGCTCGTATTTTTCACCCGCTTCACCATAAGGATGCTGATACTTCATTAAATCATCGACACTTTTATTAATACTTTCTAGCTGATTTAAAGAATTTTTAACAACTAAAAAAGATGAGAATTTTCCGGGTAATTTTGATATAAAATTATCCAAATTATTAGAAAACATCTTGCCCAAAAAATCAATACCGCTTTTTAATTTAGCTGCAAAACCACCTGAAATTTTAGCAGACAGACTTGCCTCTTTATATATTTCCGTTAATGAAAATAATTCTTCTTTTAGTTGTTTCTGCCTTGAAGCTAACTTATCAGCAGTAAAATAATCATAAATTACATTTGCAGATTGAATTTGTTTATCTAAATCTTTTATTTCTTCTTCTATATGTGATATCTTGTATTCCAACTTAAAGACTTCGTCTTCAACATCTCTGTATGCACCTTCCTTCAATATATTAGCATCATAATCGTTCAAATGCCTTTTTACTTCAGAAGGAAGCATCCCACGCATAGAAATATTATCGGGCTGCACAAAAAAATTATTGTCATCTTCAATAGATTTGTTATTTAATGGTTTTGCACCGGAATTTTCAAAAATATCACTATTCATAAGATGATTATACAATTAAAACCCGATTTCATCAATTTTTTGCTTTAACTGTTTAGCAGGATAATAACTTGGAAGCAGCTTTAAACACTCATTTATATAAAAATATGCCTCTTGCATCTTATGTATACTCATATAATACTTTGCATACATAAAATGAAGCTCAGGATCATTGTAATATATCTGCTTTGATTTATCCATGTACTTTAATGCAGAAGTATAAAGCCGATTTTCAAGCATAACTCTTGCTGTAAATTTAAAAGTCTCTTGATTAATAGCTGACAGAATATCTAATGCCCCTAAGCATTGTTCGACATAATCAATTTTATTATTTTTAAGTAAAAAATCTAAATCTATCTCCAAAAAATTTCGTATACCGAAATATGTAGGCATCTCTGTCATAAAACCTATTAAAATAGAGACTAAACATTCACCCCATTTTGCTCTCGGAGAATCTATGTTTTTAAAAACATGAGCCGCTGCTTCCAAATCATCATTTAGTATTGCCAAATAAGCATGAGAAATAGAGTTTGGTTTTATTTCAAACTCTGAACAATCGCTACTAAAAAAGAAAAATTTTTCTTTATTAAGACTCATCATGCTTTTTGTAAATCTTTATAGAACGAGGTTTCCTTTCTTCAACTACCACCTCATCTGAACCGGATTCAGCATCAATTTTCTTATTATTTAAGTTTTTAGTATCTTTCATTAATTCTGAAACCGAATCTAATGCAGAAACTTTTGTATTTGTACCAATTAAGTTAGCCAGTTTAATTTGTAAATAAATTTCTTCACGATAAATCTTGACGTCTTTATCAGCTTTTATTGCAACTTTACAAACGCCATTCTTTGCCTCGACAATAGTTATTTCTATATTGTCGTTTATCATTATTTTTTGACCGTTTTTTCTGGTTATTACTAGCATTTTATTCCTTGGAACTTATATTATTTAAACATCGGATGGCTAATATCATAGCCTGAACCCGACAACACTACCTGTCCTGCGGTTTGATTATCCAAATTGAATATCAAAGGTGCAAGGAGATTAATCGTGGTACCTCTGGGATTATCTTGAGGTATCGATGTAATGTTCATAACTAATAAGCTGTCAGCATTAGTTATATCTAAAGACTTTATTACGGAATCTGTCAAATCGATAGAATAATCATAATCTAATGATGCAACAGATATAATCGGAAAAGCAAGGTCAGGTTCTTCTACAGACTGCAGCCATTTAAACAAAGTGTCTTGGCTCGGATCAATAATAACAAATTTATGTAAATCATCAAATCCAATAATAGGAAGAACAAAATCGAATATACGATTTTCTTCTACTTCAACTTCTCCGAATCTTAATGTGTTAATAATCATTTTTTACTTTCTAAAAACCGGTCGACATCTGCGTAGACAGAAGCGACTGTATAACTTGTGGATTCAAGTTTTTTGTTGTTCCATTACCATTTTGGCTGAATATCATATTCAGCATATCATAACCAGCTCTGCCGGAATTATTTTCTGTTCCTAAAAGAAGCGACAAATCAGAATTATATCCGTTTACGCCCACAACATCAGATAAACCTGCTTTTTGCAAAACCCTGAGCGCAGCTACTATTTCATCATTAGTAGGTGCTTGGGAAGAAAAATCTTTATAATCTTTAAAATCTTGCGGTGTCAATTCTTCTCGTCTGTTAATCTCTCTTTTTAAGTTATTAATTTTTTGTTGTTCGTGGATACCGCGGGCTTCTTTAGAAAAGCCTGAACCATATATTCCTTTTATAAATCTGTCTTCTGCTGTATCACTTGCTGCAGATGAAGACACTTCAGGCTCATGACACTTGTCAGGGAATTCGACACATTTTTTCCCTTTTTTTGCATAGCTGCCTAAAACTCCGTTTGGAGACATTGCCATTACCGTTTCATAATCTTTTATTGCTTCACCGGTCTTACCCAAACGGACTTCTGTCATCGCCAAATAATAATAAGCTAATGCATTACCAGGCTCTTTATTAATAATAGTTCTAAGCGATGAATATGCACTTGTATAATCACCGGATTTATATAATTTTATAGCAGCAGCTGTCGCCGGACTGGTTGCAGACGGTTTTGCACATACTATACTTGCACCCATCGATAGAATTATTAAACTTAATAAAACTAATACAGACTTTTTCATTTGCTAATCCTTTTACAAAATTCTTCTTATATAATACCTTATGTACAGCTCTATGACATACGCCATTTAATTGAATTATACACCATGTTTATAAGGATAACAAGTTCTTAGTCAATAAAAAATCACAAATTTCATTCTCAAGATGAACATTATAAAGCCTGTTAACCTCTTTAATAAAGTAACATGGACTTGTTACATTTACTTCAATTATTTTACCATTAATCACATCCAGTCCCGCCATTTTTATCCCCATTGAATTAAGCTTTTGAGCTACAGGGGTAAATATGTCCAAATCTGATTTTGTTAAACCTGATGCAACAATAAAATCATCGTTATGCGTATTAAATTTAAAATCATCTTTTGTAGGTAATTTTTTTATAGTATAAGGTAAAATTTTATCTCCTAAAGTCATAACCCTAATATCTCCTTGTTTTACTTCAGGAATATATTTTTGCACCATAACTAAAGTTGTTTCATTATTTGTCATTGTATTAATTATTGTCCTTGTGTTAGGATCGCCTTCATAAAGATACATAACACCTGAACCGAAACAGCGATTAAGCGGTTTTAAAACAATCTCTTTATTAATTGAAAGGAATTTTTCAATGTCGTTTAAAGATGAAGTTACAATATTTTCAGTCATGTACTCTTTAAAATAAACACTATGCAATTTTTCATTAAAATCTCTTATCGCACTTGGTGAATTTATAACTTCTGCCTTTTTTACAAAATCAAAAATGTATGTTGCATTAATATAATCAATGTCGACAGGAGGATCAGGTCTGAACATAACCAAATCAAAATCATCTATCTGTTTTTCTGTTTGCACATTTTTGTAAAAAATATTCCCGTCTTGAACAAACGTTTCATAACATTTTGCATAAGCAATATCACTTTTTAAGGACAGGTTTGGATTTGTAGTAATAAAAACTTCATTTTTTCTTTCCAAAAAACCTTTAATGAGCCAAAAATTAGTAACAAGATTATTAAACTCAAAATACTTAAGCTCAAGCTTATCAATAACAAATAATATCTTCATCTCTTAAACTCCTTAATATATCTAAGTTTTAACATTAATATACAAGAAGTTCAAGAGCGAAAAACATTATCTAAAAGACGGGCACACATTCGTTTCACATACAGTTACTACTTGTTTTTTATTGGTGTAGCAAGCTCCACCCCACTCTACTGAACAGATAAAAAGAGCAGAGGCGGAACGCAATTGCGTTCCGCCTCTGCTTTAAAATTCAATTCTTTTCTTTTAACTATACCTTTTCAGACATATACTTGTTCATTGCGTCTTGTGAGATTTCCAATGTATCTTCAAGAAGTTCTCCAACAACAGCATCAGATTCTTGCTGCATTTTTAAAAGCTTAACCTGATAATTTGCTTCTGTTTCTTGAACTTTGGCTTCTTGATGAATGTAGTCTTGAATTTGACTTGAGGTACCTGTAATTTCCATAACTCTATCCTTCTTATTTTCCTATGTGATAAATGTACCTCTTTATAATATCACATGTTATATATTATTTCAATACTTTTTGGATAGAATAAAAAAAACTATTTAATTCTAAACGTAACATTGGCGACTGCTGTTACCTTCTTATCGATAGTAGATGTGTCATTTATTCCCATATCGGAAACATTTGTTGAATCAACAGGGGTAATTTGATAAACACCCATTCTTACTGCAGATATTTTACCGACTTTGTTATGCGAAGGTTTTAACATTGATACAGCTCTATTTCTTGCATCTGTTGATGCTTTTTCAAGCAGCGATACCTTTAATTCAGGTAATTTTGAATAATCATAAGAAGGAGTTTCTACACTGATTACAATACCTTTATTAATCAAGCTTGAAATATCAGTTGAAATTTCTTTGATAAGCTCTACATTGTCTGCAGAAATTGATACCGGTTGTGTATAGTTATAATGATCAACTTCGTTTGTAGAATATCCTCTTGAATCATTTTTATACACAGGGTATGAATTTGGTGTCTTAACTTCTATTTTCTCAATCTTTTTATCTTTCAAATATTGTTTTACTGTCGCTAAATTATCTTGTGCAGCTTTATAAGCTTCTTGCCTTGTTGTCTTTTTAACCTCTATATCAAAATTCAATGAACCTTTATCTGATTTTACAATCTCATAAGCTGAACCTGTTACTGAAATCTCATTTTTTTGAATAGTTGAAGCAACCATCTTTGTTGAGACAACAAGAGCTAAACCTACCAAAATACCTAATGAAACTATTTGTAATTTTTCAATTCTTTCTAACATTTTATCTCCTTTTATCGATTTTTGTCGGGTTAAAACCCAATCTTTATTCTAAATCTACATTCTTTAAGTTTATATTAAAGAAACAAAAATCTCAACACAATATAATTTACCCTTATACTTACCCCTGTATTTACCCTACACATTTCCGGTAGAACTATTTCTGTCATCTTCTAGCTGTTTTAGCTGACGAGCATCAACCTTTTCATCGTCTGTTGAATAGTTGTTATTTATTCTGTTAACCTCAATATCAACATTGACATCAGCATCAACCATTTCCAAATCTTCTTTCGGAAATTCTTTAATTTTACCGTCTTCAAATTTCACCGCAACAGAATTGCTTAAGAATTGAATAAAGCAAACCTTGCCGATTCCTGCAGGTGTCATAACGGTTGAACCGACAGGAGGCATACCTTTAGCCGCCTCAATGTAATTTTCATATTCGTAAGTCAAACAACAAAGCAGACGTCCGCAAGTGCCTGATATTTTAGACGGAGTAATCGGCATTCCTTGATCTTTTGCAAGTTTAACATTAATTGATTCAAATTTTCTTAAATATGAAGAGCAACAGAAAGGTTTACCGCAAATACCTGTACCATCCATAATTGAAGACTCATCTCTAACTCCGATATGTCTTAAATCTATTCTCATTCGTTTAAAAACCTGAGTCAAATCTTTTAAAAGTTCACGGAAGTCAACTCTTTCGGGAGCAGTATAATAAAAAGAGATTTTTCTTCTGTCAAACGTTATACGGCATTGAACCAAGTTCATTACCAAATTGTGTTTTTGAACAAGTTCTTTACACTTAAAAAATGAAGTAACTTCTTCTTTTTTAAGTTCTTCATATATCATCATGTCTTCTTGAGACATTACACGTATAAATTCGAATGGTTCCAATGTTTTATCGGACTTCTCAAAAAGTGAAGCAATTTCCTTATTAACAAGAAATGCCTTCATAACCTCTTCACCTTTTTCTGTTCGCACCAAAACAAGTTTTCCATCCAAATCTTCTTGTATATCACCATTACCGTTTTTAATAATCGGGTGAAAAGTATTTTTAAGATAATTAACTGCGTATTTTATCATAGCATTCTTCCTTTTTAAGTTTTCTGTTCATTAGCTTTGATAAAACCTCATTAGGCGTAATATCCGTATAAACAGCTTCATAGATAGCACTTGAAACAGGGACTTCAAGACCGAGTTTGTCAGCCAAATCACAAACAGCTTTAGAAGTCTTAACACCTTCTGCAACCGAACCTAACGTTGATAAAATATCGTCAATTTTCTTACCTTGCCCTAGCATTGAACCGACTGTATAGTTTCTTGACATAGGACTTGAACAGGTTGCTATCAAATCCCCCATGCCGGATAGTCCATACATTGTTGAAGGATTTGCGCCCAATTTAACAGCAAGTCTTACAATCTCTGCCATACCTCTTGTTAAAAGTGTCCCCATACAGTTATCACCTGAGGCAATTGCAATTACATTCTTTAAACTTCCTCCTAGCTCTACTCCTATTACATCTGTATTTGTGTAAAGTCTGAATCGAGAAGGAACATTCAATGCTTTTTGAACAAATTCTGCAGTTTCTAAATCTTCACAAGCAACTGATGCCGCCGTAGGTTTTCCCAATAAAACTTCTTTTGCTAAAGTCGGACCTGATAGAATTACGACTTTTTGATTTGGCAAAACATCTTTTATAACCTCTGACATTCTCATCAAAGAGTTTAATTCCAACCCCTTAGACGCATTAACAAGAGGAGTATTGGGATTTATCCCTGCATCACGCAATTGT